>DASZJM010000731.1:0-4431 GCA_035948165.1 Candidatus Methylomirabilota bacterium | reverse complement strand
GCCGAAGTATTCCTCATCGTTTGCATGAGAACAATCTATTTCCCTTATCGAACCGCCGGTGGGCACACTGCGGGACAGGAGGGCGACATCCATGGGGGACGTCTCGATCCGCCCCGCGAGCCCGGACGACGCGGCGGCGATCTGCACCATCTACAACCAGGGCATCGAGGACCGCGTCGCGACCCTCGAGACCGAGCTCCGCACGCCCGAGGAGCGGCGGCAGTGGATGACGGCGCGCCCCGCGCGCCATCCGGTGGTGGTGGCGGTGACCGGGGGCGAGGTGGTGGGATGGGGCAGCCTCAACTCGTTCAACGCGCGGCCGGCCTACGACCACGTGGTCGACCTCTCGGTCTACGTGGAGCGGGCCTGGCGCGGCCGCGGGGTGGGACGCGCGCTCCTGACCCACCTGCTGCCGCTCGCCCGGACGCTCGGCTACCACAAGATGGTGCTGGCCACGTTTCCCTACAACGAGGCGGGCGTGGCGCTCTACCGGAAGATGGGCTTCAGCCCGGTCGGGGTGTATCACGAGCAGGGCCGCCTCGACGGCCGCTGGGTGGACGTCCTGATCATGGAGCGCCTGCTCTGAGCTACGGCTGGACGGTCGTCGCCACCCTCTGCGTCACCGAGATCGTGTCGTGGGGCATCATGTACTACGGCTTCCCGGTCTTCCTCGCCGCGATGGAGACCGATCTCGCCGCCTCGCGCGTGGCGATCACCGGCGCGTTCACGGTCGGCATGGCGGTGGCCGCGCTCGCCGCGCTCCCGGTGGGCCGCTGGCTCGACCGGCGCGGCCCGTGGGGGCTGATGACGATGGGCTCGTGCCTCGGCGCCGCCCTCGTGCTGGCGTGGTCCCAGGTGTCGGGCGTACTCGGGCTCTACGTGGTGTGGAGCCTGATGGGGCTCGCGCTCGCCGCCACCCTCTACGAGCCCGCCTTCGGGGCGGTGGTGCGCTGGTTCCCCACCGATCACCGCGATCGCGCGCTGACCGTCGTCACGCTCGCCGGCGCGCTCGCCAGCACCATCTTCATGCCGATCAGCGCCGGCCTTCTTCAGCACTGGGGCTGGCGCTCGGCCCTCCTCGGGCTCGCCGCGATCCTCGCGGTCGTGACGATCCCGCTCCACGCGCTGGTGCTCCGGCGCCAGCCGCCCCACTTCACGCGGGACGGCGCGGCGATGGCCGGCGCCGCTCCGCGCGGGCCGGGCGTTCCGCTCGGGGTGGCGGCCCGCACGCCCATCTTCTGGGCCCTCTCGCTCGCGTTCTCGATCGGCAGCTTCTCGACCACGGGGGTGACTCTGCACCTCATCCCCTACATGGTCGAGCAGGGTCACGCCGCCGCCGCGGTGGCCATCGCGATCGGCTGGATGGGCGCGATGCAGATCCCGGGGCGCCTCCTCTTCGTCGCGGTGGCCGGGCGCTTCGGCCCGCTCGGTGTGACCATGGCGGTGTTCCTGGCGCAGGCGCTCGGGCTCGGCCTGGTCGCGCTCGCGCCGTCGCTGCCCGGCGGCCTCGTCCTGGTGATCGCGGTGCTGGGCGCGGCCAACGGCATGGCCACGCTCGCGCGGGCCACCACGCTCGCCGAGCTCTTCGGTCCCGCGCACTACGCGACCATCAGCGGCGCGGTCGCCCTCGGCGCCAACGGTGCGCGGGCGCTCGGGCCGGTGGGCGCCGCGGTGCTCTACACGCTCTTCGGCGGCTATCGCCCGGTGTTCTGGTCGCTGGCCGGCGCGCTGGTCCTGGTGGGCGCGATCGTGGCCGCGAGCGGCGGGCGCGGGGTGCCGGTAGCGGAGGCCGCCGGCCGTGCCTAGTCCACGGGTCCCTTCGGGGTTTGTGGGGTACGATAGATTCCTATGCTCGCGAGCTGGGGTCGGTTCGTCCATCGCTTCCGGTTCGCGGTCGTCGCGCTCTCGGTCGCGACCCTGGCCCCGTCGCTCTGGCTGATCGCCCACGGCGGCCGCCTCGCCACCGCCGACGTCCCGACCACCACCGAGTCCGGCCGCGCGCTCGACCTGATCGGCCGCGAGCTGCCCGGCCGGCCGCCGTCGTTCAGCTTCATCTTCAGCAGCCCGACCCTCTCGGCCAAGGACCCCGCGTTCCGGCGGGAGGTCGAGCGGGCCGTCGCGCCGCTCCGGAGCGACGAGCGGGTGGCCCGGGTGCTGACCGCGTACGATCCGCCGGTGTACGACGCGTCGGTGCCGGCGGCCCAGATGATCTCGCGGGACGGCCGGCGCGTGCTGGCGGTGGTGGAGCTGAAGGGCGAGGCGGCCGCGTTCTCCTCGCTCGAGTTCTCGGTGCTCCCGCCCGACGTCTACCCGTCGCTGCTGGCCAAGGTCAAGCCGGGGCCGCTCGAGATGCTGCCGGTGGGCAACATCCCGCTGAACCACGACTTCACCGAGGTGACCCGGACCGATCTGCAGCGGGCGGAGCTGGTGATCCTGCCCCTGGTGGTGATCCTGCTGCTGCTCGTGTTCGGCTCGGTGGTGGCCGCGCTCCTGCCGCTGCTGGTGGGCGCGCTCTCGATGGCCGGCGCGATCGCGGGCACGCTGCTGATGGCCCGCTACACCTCGGTGTCGGTGTACGCGCCCAACATCGTCACGATGATCGGCCTCGGGGTGGCCATCGACTACTCGCTCTTCATCGTGAGCCGATTCCGCGAGGAGATCCGCGCCCACCCGGGGCCGGAGGCCCTCGCGCGGACCATGGCCACCGCGGGCCGGGCCATCCTCTTCTCGGGTCTCACCGTCGCCATCGGCCTGCTCGGCATGGTGTTCCTGGGCCTCGGCAACATCGGCTCGATCGGCTGGGCCGGCACCATGGTGGTCTCGCTCGCGGTGCTCTACGCGCTGACGCTCCTGCCCGCCCTGCTCGCGGTGGTCGGCCCGCGCGTGAACTCGCTGCGCCTGCCCTTCATCCACCCGGAGCGCTCCCGCACCGGCCGCGGGCTCTGGCACGCGGTGGCGGTCACGGTGATGACCCATCCCTGGGCGGTGTTCCTCTCGGTCTCCGCGCTCCTGCTGGTGCTGGGCATGCCGTTCCTCCACCTCCAGGTCGGCTCGGGCGACGTCAACGCGCTGCCGCCCTCCGCGAGCTCCCGGAAGGGCGACGAGGCCCTGCGCGAGCACTTCGCGGGCGGCGACAGCAATCGCATCCTGGTGGTGGTGCGCTACGCGGAGGGCTCGCCGCTGACCGCGGAGCGGGTCGGCGGCCTCTACGATCTGAGCCGCTGGCTCGCCAAGCTGCCGAACGTGGGGCGGGTCGAGAGCATGGTCGATCTCGATCCCCGCGTCACCCGCGAGCAGTACCAGCAGCTCGCCACTGCGCCCGCGAGCATGCGGCCGCCCGGCGTCGACCAGGTGCTGCGCCAGACCGTCGGGGGGCGGCTCGCCCTGCTGGTGGTCGCGACCGCGCTCAAGCCCTCGAGCGCGGAGGCGCGCGCGCTGGTGCAGGAGATCCGCACGTCGCACCCCGCGATCGGCGGCGAGGTGCTGGTGACCGGCCAGACCGCCTTCGATCTCGACATCATCGACCTGGTGACGCGCCACTCTCCGCGCACCGTCGGGCTCGTGATGCTCGCCACCTACGTGGTGCTGTTCCTCCTGCTGGGCTCGGTGCTCCTGCCGCTCAAGGCGGTGATCATGAACCTCCTGTCCATCAGCGCGTCCTACGGCGCGCTGGTGTGGATCTTCCAGCAGGGACATCTGTCGGGCTGGCTCGACTTCACCCCCGGCCCCATCCAGACCGCGACCCCGCTCATCATGTTCTGCTTCGTGTTCGGCCTTTCGATGGACTACGAGGTGCTCCTGCTGAGCCGGGTGCGGGAGGAGTACGAGCGCCACGGCGACACCACCCGCGCGGTGGCGGACGCGCTCGAGTCCACCGGCCGGCTCATCACCGGGGCGGCCGCGATCATGGCCGCGGTCTTCTTCGGCTTCGCCACCGCGGGCTCGGTGATCATCCAGGCGGTGGGGGTCGGGATCGGCCTCGCGGTGGTGATCGACGCCACGATCGTGCGCGCCCTGCTCGTGCCCGCCACCATGCGGCTCATGGGGCGGTGGAACTGGTGGGCGCCCGGCCCGCTCGCGTCGCTCCACCGCCGCCTGGGGCTGGCCGAGCGCAGCCGCAATGTCGAAGTCGTCCCCCGATAGCCCGCCGCCTCCGCCGCTGATCCGGTATCACCCCGCGGGCCCGGTCGCCACCGAGTACCGGGTGGGGCTCTGCGCCTGGCAGGACAAGAGCATGATCGGCGAGGGCTCGTTCTATCCGATCAAGAGCATGAAGGCGGAAGAGCGGCTCTGGTGGTACAGCCGCTTCTTCGACTGCGTCGAGGTCAACTCCACCTTCTACGCCCCGCTCTCGGCCCAGAACGCGGTGCTCTGGGCCAAGCGCACGCCGCCCGGCTTTCTCTTCAGCGTCAAGGCCTACGCGCTCCTGAC
>DASZJM010000730.1:0-3157 GCA_035948165.1 Candidatus Methylomirabilota bacterium | reverse complement strand
CTCCTGCCCGCGACGATTCGTCCAGGTCATCCTGCCCGCGGCCGCCCCCGCGATCCTGGCCGGCCTGCGGATCTCGATCGGCAGCGCGTGGGTGGCGATCGTGGCCGCGGAGATGCTCATCGGCGGGACCGGCGTCGGGTATTTCGTGTGGAACGAGTGGAACAACCTCGCGCTCGACAGCGTGCTCTTCGCGATCCTGGCCATCGGCCTGGTCGGGGTCGTACTCGACCTGGGACTCGGCCGGGTCGCGCGGCTCGTGGCCTACTCGGAGTAGCCGGTGTACCTCCAGATCGACCACGTCTCCAAGTTCTTCCCGGCTCCGGACGGCCGGCATCGGGTGTGCGTGTTCCGGGACGTGGCCTTCGGCATCGAGCGCGGCGAGTTCCTCACCATGGTGGGCCACTCCGGCTGCGGCAAGTCGACCTTGCTCAACATCGTGGCCGGGCTTGAGACCGCGAGCTCCGGCGGGGTGGTGCTCGAGGGCCGCGAGGTCCGCGGCGCGGGCCGGGACCGGATGGTGGTGTTCCAGAACTTTTCGCTGATGCCGTGGCTCAGCGTGTTCCAGAACGTGCGGCTCGCGGTCCGCGCCGCGTTCCCCGACTGGTCGCGCGCGCAGGTGCGCGAGTGGACCCAGCGCTACGTGGAGATGGTGGGCCTGGCGGGGGCGGAAGCCAAGCGGCCGGCCGCCCTCTCCGGCGGGATGCGGCAGCGGGTGGGCCTGGCGCGCGCGTTCTCCACCGAGCCCAAGGTGCTGCTGCTGGACGAGCCCTTCGCCCAGATCGACGCGCTCACCCGCGGGGTCATCCAGGAGGAGCTGGTTCGCATGTGGACCGCGATGCGAAACACCGTGTTCATGGTGACCCACGACGTGGACGAGGCAATCTTGCTGTCGGACCGGATCGCCCTCATGACCAACGGGCCGGACGCGCGGCTCGCCGAGATCGTGGAGGTGAAGCTGCCGCGCCCGCGGTCGCGCGCGTCGATCATCGACGACCCGGAGTACGGGCGGCTCCGGAGCCACATCATCCATTTCCTGGTCGAGCGCTCGCGTCTGATCCAGGAAGAGCAGGGTCGGGAGGCGTCCGTCCTGGCCCGCGAGCCCGTGACCACCTGAGGAGGAGCGACCCCATGGATCGAGCATCCGCGTTGCAGGCCCTGCGTCACGCCCGCGAGAGCAAGGGGCTCTCGTTCGAGGACCTGGGGCGGGCGATCGGCACCAAGGACCCGATGTACCTCGCGGCCGCGCTCCACGGCCAGCACCGCCTCAGCGCCGAGGAGGCCAAGAAGCTCGCCGAGGCGCTCGGGGTGGACGCCGAGACCGCGCACGCCACCACCGCGATGCCGCTGCGGACCGACTTCCCCCTGACCACCGATCCGTTCAAGTACCGGCTCATGGAGCTGGTCGGCGTCTACGGGGACGCGCTGCGCGAGCGTTCGAACGAGCTGTGGGGCGACGGCATCCTGTCCGCCATCGACTGCAAGGTCACGCTCGAGAAGAAGGGCGAGCGCGGCATCATCACGATCGACGCCAAGTTCCTGCACTACAAAGAGTATTAACGGGAAGGGGATCCGTATGAGCACCAAGTCGGGCACCGAGACCTTCGACGACCTCGTCACCAACACGCTGCCCGCCCTGGTGGGCGAAGCGTCGGCGCAGGGAGGGCGACTCTACCGGAGTGTGATGGCGCGGGTGGAGCAGCCGCTGCTCCGGCACGCGCTGGAGCTGTGCGGCGGCAACCAGCTCAAGGCCGCGAAGCTGCTCGGCATCAACCGGAACACGCTGCGCAAGCGGCTCCGGCTGCTCGGCCTCTTGCCGATGAACGGGACGAACGGGAGCAAGACGGGGAGCGCGGCCCGCTCGGCCTAGGCTTTACGCTCCCGGCGGGACCGGGTAGACTTGCGCGCAGGGTGCATCTGCGAGCCGTGCTGGTCCCGCTGCTGGTCCTGGTCGCCTGCGCGAGCGCGGGCACGGAAGGGGTGACCGGGGAGCCGGCGCACCACGTGCCGGGCGGCGGGTTCCGGAACCTCGATCCCGCGTTCAGCCGTCCCTCGGGCTGGACGCGCTGGACGTTCATCCTCAGGCGCGGCTGGCAGGGCGTGACCGCCCCGCGCGCGTTCGAGGCGCCCCGGGTCGCCAACGACGGGGCGGTGCTGCGCGCCGCGACGGCGGCCTCGACCCTCACCTGGATCGGGCACGCGACCCTGCTGGTGCAGGTGGACGGCCTCACCATCCTCACCGATCCCCAATGGAGCGATCGCGCCGGCCCCACCTCGTGGCTCGGGCCGCGCCGCCTGAGCCCGCCGGGGCTCGCCTTCGAGGCCCTGCCGCACGTCGACGTGGTGGTGATCTCGCACGATCACTTCGACCACCTCGACCTGCCGACGGTGCGGCGCCTCGCCGCGACCCACGACCCGCTCTTCCTGGTGCCGCTGGGGCTCGCGGCGTGGTTCCGCGACAACGGCATGACGCACGTGGAGGAGCTCGACTGGTGGCAGGAGCGCGTCCACCGGGGCGTGCGCTTCGTCTGCGTCCCCGCCCAGCACTTCTCGCAACGATCGCTGTGGGACGCGAGCCGGCGGCTCTGGGCGTCGTGGGTGATCGCGGGGCCGGAGCGGAGGCTCTACTTCGCGGGGGACACCGGCTACTTCAGCGGCTTCAAGGAGGCGGGGCGCCGACTTGGACCCTTCGACGTGGCCGCACTTGCCATCGGGGCCTACGCCCCGCCCGAGATCATGAAGGCAGTCCACACCACCCCGGAAGAGGCGGTCCAGGCCTTCGTCGATCTCGACGCGCGTACCGTGCTCGCCATCCACTGGGGCACCTTCGACCTGGCGGAGGAGCCGCTCGACGAGCCGCCGGTCCGTCTGCGCGCCGAGTTCGCGCGGCGGCAGCTCGATCCGGCGCGGGCCTGGGTCTTCAAGATCGGGGAGACGCGGGCCTGGTGAGCGGCGCCCAGCCATGGCCCAGCGCGTGCTGATCGTGGAGGACGAGGCCGACATCCGGGACCTGCTCCTCTTCCATCTGGAGCGGGAGGGCTACCAGGTGGCCCAGTGCCGGAGCGGCCCCGAGGCCCTGCGCCTGGCGCGGGCCACCCCGCCGGACCTGGTGCTGCTCGACCTCATGCTGCCGGAGATGGACGGGCTCGAGGTCTGCCGG
>DASZJM010000729.1:0-3397 GCA_035948165.1 Candidatus Methylomirabilota bacterium | reverse complement strand
GTGGCGTTGAGCGCGTGGTCCTCCGAGCCCGCGCTCTCCCCGCGGCGCTTGCCCTGGAAGATCACCATGAGCCCGTCGCCCGCGGTCTCGTTGACGTCGCCGTGGTGGCCGCGGATGAGCTCGAGGAAGCTCGAGAAGTAGGTCTGCACCAGCTGGTTCAGCCGCTTGGCCTCGAGGGTCTCGCTGAGCCGGGTGTAGCCCGCGATGTCGAGGAACAGCACCGAGACCTCCTCGGTGCGCTTCTCGAGGCTGGTCGCGGTGGGATCCCGCTCGAGCAGCTCCTTGACCGCGTCGGGCACGAACTTGGACAGCTCGCCCTTGAGCTGCTCCAGCACCTCGAGCCGCTGGCGGGAAGCCTGGAGGTTCTCGAGCGCGGTGGCGAGCTCGGTGTTGCGCGCGGCCAGGTCCCGCTGGGTGCGGGCCAGGTGCTCGGTCATGTCGTTGAGCGCGCCGCCCAGCTCGCCCACCTCGTCACCCGCCCCGGCGCGGGCCCGCACCGCGAAGTCGCCCTCGCCGATGCGGCGGGCCACCGTGGCGAGCGCGTGGATGGGGCGCACCACCACGTAGCGCAGGGCCATCGCGAGCACCAGGGCCGCGGCCACGATCGTCATCAGGCCGATCATGATCTGGCGGTTGCGCTGGACGCGCACCTCGGCCATGACCGGCTCCATCGAGGTGGCGACCTGGATGACCGCCCGCACCTTGTGGTCCGAGCCGTGGCAGCCCTGGCAGCGCTCCTGGTTGGGGATCGGCTGATAGAGGGTGAAGGTCGTCGCGCCGTCCCGCGACTCGAGCGCCTCCTGGGTCTGGAGAGTCTCGAGCGCGCGGGTGAAGAGCGGCCCCGCCATGGTACGGCCCGGCTCACGCCGCATCTTCTCGATGGACGCCATGACCCCCTTGGGGAGCTCGGCCTCCTTCGAGACCTCGCGCAGGGTGGCGAGGTCGGTGAAGGCCTCCACCCCGTTCCGGCGATAGACCACCAGGCCGCTGACCAGGTTGGAGCTCCGCAGATCCTCGATGAGACCGCGGGTGATGTCGGGCCGCTCGGAGAGCATCGCGGTCTCGATGCTCGCGACCAGCGTGCTGATCAGCTGGCGCGCCGCCATCTTGTTCTGCTCGACCAGCAGCGCGCTCTCCCGCCGGATGGTCAG
Organism: Candidatus Methylomirabilota bacterium; assembly: GCA_035948165.1. GTDB lineage: Bacteria > Methylomirabilota > Methylomirabilia > Rokubacteriales > CSP1-6 > CAMLFJ01. Next base: position 2,246 of record DASZJM010000729.1, on the reverse strand, counting down.
GATGGTGGAAACCCCGAAGCCGATCACCAGCACCAGGACGATCACCACCGTGATCTTGGCGGTGAGGCGCGCGCGGGGCCCCCGCACCGTCACACCCGTGCGGCGCGGCCGGCCCAGTAGGGCTCGCGCAGCTGGCGCTTGAGCAGCTTGCCCGCCGCGTCGCGGGGGAAGACGTCGTGGAAGGAGATCTCGCGCGGCACCTTGTAGCCCGCCATGTGCTCGCGGCAGAACGCGGTGATCTCCTCCGGCGTGAGCGTCGCGCCCGGCCGCACGTGCAGGGCCGCGTGCACCCGCTCGCCCCACTCGTCGTCGGGCACCCCGAAGACCGCCGCGTCGAGCACCTTCGGGTGGCGATGCAGCACGTCCTCGATCTCGGCGGGATAGATGTTGACCCCCGCCGAGATGATCATGTCGCGCTTGCGGTCGCAGATGTAGTAGAAGCCGTCCGCATCCACGTAGGCCACGTCGCCGACGGTGTACCACTCGCCCCGCCGCATCCGCGCGGTCGCCTCCGGATCGCGGTAGTACTCGTCGAGGAGCCCGGGGCAGCGCCGCACGTAGAGCTCGCCCGGCGCGCCCACCGGCACCGGCCGGCCGTCGTCGTCGAGCAGGGCGATCTCCTTGCCGGGGGCGGCCCGCCCGCACGAGCCCGGCTTCCCCAGCACGTCCTCCGGGCGCAGGATCGTGTTGACCCCGAGCTCGCTCGATCCGTAGAACTCGTAGAGGGCCGGCCCGAAGTGGTCGACCACCGCTTCCTTCACGCTCATCGGGCAGGGCGCCGCCGCCATGATGATCGCGCGCATCGAGCTCACGTCGTAGCGCGCGCGCACCGCAGCCGGCAGGTCCACGATGCGCTTGAGCAGGGTCGGGGCCATGAAGGTGCTGCTGCAGCGGTGGCGCGCGATCTGGGCCAGCGCCTGCTCGGGGTCGAACTTCGGCATGATCACCACGGTGGCCCCGACCAGGTGAGCGTACAGCGCGAGGCCGCCCGGCGCCGAGTGGTACATCGGCCCGGCCACCAGGTGGACGTGGGCCGGGTCGAGCAGGTCCATCGCCCGCAGGGTCTCCATCAGGTCCTGGGGATTCGATCCCCGACGCAGCGCGCCCTTCGGCCGACCGGTGGTGCCGCCGGTGTAGATGATGGAAGCGCCGAAGCCGGCCCCGCCCGGCGGCTCGACCGGATCGGGCCGGCCGCTCGCGATCAGGTCGTCCAGGTGATCGGCCCAGGGGCGCCGCTCCGCGCCGAGCAGGATGAAGCGCTGCACCTTGGGCGCGGAGGAGCGGACCGCCTCCACCATCGGCAGGAAGCGGTCGCTCACCAGCACCGCCACCGCGTCCGAGTGGTCGAGGATGTAGACGACCTCCTCGGCCACCAGCCGGTGGTTCATCGGCGCGGGGATGAGCCCGGCCGCACGCGCGGCGGTCACCGCGAGGTAGTGCTCGAGGGAGTTCTCGGCGTAGACGATGACGTGGCCGCCGGGGGGCAGGCCGAGCTGGAGGAGCCCGTGGGCGAGCCGGTTGCGCCGATCGATGAATTCGGCCCAGGTCCAGGCGCGCTCACCTTCCAGCAGGGCGGGCTTGTCGGGGTGCCGGGCCGCGTGTGCGGCGAGGACGTCCATCGCTTCCGCGTGTGTAGCACAGGTGGGACGCGGGCGGCAACGGGTCGGCGTTTCACATCGCCGGGTCGACGGGGTTATGGCACTCTGAGCCGGTCCTCAATTCCGGCCGGTCAACACTTCCAGGAGGGCGACATGGCGACGGATCGATCGTACGTGGCGGAGAACCAGGCCCAGCTCGCACGGCTGCGGGCCCTCGTCGACTCGCTGACCGACGCGGAGCTGGCGCAGCCGATGCCGGCCGGCTGGACGGTGGCCGGCGTGCTGGCCCACCTGGCCTACTGGGACCAGCGGATCGTGGTGCTGATGGACCGCTGGGGTCCCGAGGGCGGGGGCTCCCCGCCGACGGCGGCGGTCGACGATGCGGCAATGGAATGGGTCAACGACGCGGCCAAGCCGCTCTGCCTGGCCCTGGCGCCCCGGGCCGCCGCCCGCCTCGCCGTCGAGGCCGCGACCGCGGCGGACCAGCGCGCGGCCGCCGCCTCGGACGCGCTGCTCGCCGCCAACGCGGCGGCCGGCTCCCCGCTCAGCATGCGGCGCGCCGAGCACCGCCGCGAGCACCTGGACGAGATCGAGCGGGTGCGCGCCGGGCGCTAGGCGGAGCGGCCGCCCGCGGGCCTACCAGCCGGC
>DASZJM010000728.1:0-2158 GCA_035948165.1 Candidatus Methylomirabilota bacterium | reverse complement strand
CCGGGCGATACCGCGCTCGTGGTGGGTCTCGGCTCCATCGGCTGCCTCCTCGTGCAGCTCCTCACCCTGGCCGGGGCCTCCGCGGTCCTCGGCGACGACGTGCGGCCCGACCGCCGCGCGCTCGGTCGAAGCGTCGGCGCGCGGGTGGCCGACGATCCGGCCGGCCTCGACGCCCTGGTGGCGGAGGTGAGCGACGGACGCGGGGTGGATTGCGTGGTGATCACCGCGGGCGGGGCCGCGGTCCTGCCCGCCGCGGCCGCGCGGGTGCGCGACGGCGGAACGCTCCACTACTTCGCGGGCGGGGCGGGGGAGAGCCTCCCGCTCGGGCTCGCCGCGCTCTACCACCGCGAGCTGACCATCGGCTCCACCTACTCCTCGTCGCCCGCGGAGCTGGCCGAGGCATTCGAGCTGCTGGTCCGGGGCCGCGTGCGCGTCGACGGGCTGATCAGCCACCGGCTCCCCCTCGCGCGGCTCGGCGAGGGGATCGACCTGATACGGCGGCACGAGGCGGTGAAGGTTTACGTCACGCCCTAGCATGCGCGCGCAGGTCTTCCACGGTCCCCGCGACCTCCGGCTCGAGGAGATCCCGGTGCCCGAGCCGGAGGCGGGCGGTGTCGTGGTCCGCGTGCAGGCCGCGCTCACCTGCGGCACCGACGTCAAGACCCTGCGGCGCGGGCACCCGGTGATGATCCCCCACGTGCCCACCGTCTTCGGCCACGAGCTGGCCGGGGTGGTGACCGCGGTCGGCCGCGGCGTGACCGGGGTCCGGGAGGGCGACCGGGTCGTGGCGGCCAACTCGGCGCCGTGCGGGGAGTGCCGGCTCTGCCGCGCAGGGCGCCCCAACCTCTGCGAGGACCTGCTCTTCGTCAACGGCGCCTACGGCGAGTACATCGGCCTGCCCCCGCGCCTCGTCGCCCGCAACCTGGTCCAGATCGGACCCGGCTTGGCCGCCGCGAGCGCGGCCTTCGCCGAGCCGCTCGCCTGTGCCCTGCTGGGGATCGAGCGAGGCCGGGTGGAGCCGGACATGACGGTGGTGATCTTCGGCCAAGGCCCGCTCGGCTGCCTCCTGGCCCTGGCCACCCGCCAGCGGGGAGCCCGGGTGGTGCTGGTGGGCAAGGGGGGCTGGCGGCTCGACCGGGTGCGAGACATGGGGTTCGCCGAATGCGTGGACGCCCGTGAAGTCACGGACATGGGCGACCACCTCCGGGGCCTCACCGGCGGCCGGGGAGCCGACGTGACCGTCGATGCGACGGGCCGCCCCGAGGTGTGGGAGCAGGCCATAGATGCGGTGGGCCGGGGAGGCACCGTGGTATTGTTTGGGGGTTGCGCCCCGGGCACGGTTGTCCACGTGGACACCCGCCGGGCCCACTACGAGGAGCTCACGCTGGTGGGGGCTTTCCACCACACGCCGGGGCTGATCCGACGTGCGGTGGACCTGCTCGAATCCAGGGCCATCGATCCGGGGCCGCTCGTGACCCACCGCATGGGGCTGGCGCAGGTGAAAGAAGCGCTGGCGATGATGGAACGCGGTGAGACCATGAAGGTGCTGGTGGACCCTGACCGATGACCGGAATCGAGAAGAAGCCGAGACAGTGGAGGTGGATGGGGGTGGCCGCTCTGGCGATGCTGTCGCTGGTGCGCCCGGCCGCCGCGTTCGACCCGGACGCGACCTTCGCCCGGGGCACCACCATCTTTGGCCTGCAGATCGGGGGCGGCGCCGCGAACGACGTCGAGGGCCACCGGCGGGTCAGCGACATCTCGTTCATCAACGAGACCCCGCGGGTGTCCTACCTCTTCTTCTCACCGTTCGGCTCGGGGCTGCTCCGGAGCGCGTTCGAGCCCGGGCTCGAGGGCTGGTTCCAGCAGTACCGCTCGCCGCACTCGGCCACCGCCGAGGGGCTCAAGGTCACCGGCCGCTACCACTTCATCGGGTTCGGGCGCTTCGTGCCCTACCTGGAGGGCACCGCGGGGGCGGGGGGCACGAGCCTGAAGGTGCCCGAGATCGACTCGACGTTCACGTTCGTGCTCGAGGCCGGCGCCGGCCTCTCCTACTTCGTCACCGATTCCCTCGCGGTCAACGCGGGCTATCGCTTCCAGCACATCTCGAACGGGCACACCTCCAACCCCAACCGGGGCTTCGACTCGGACTCGGGGGTGG
>DASZJM010000727.1:0-7269 GCA_035948165.1 Candidatus Methylomirabilota bacterium | reverse complement strand
CACCTCGATGGCGCCCTGCACGCTCTGGTGAGCCGGGCAGCCCTCCGGGTGGAGGGTGAGCGCGCGCTCGGTGGCCTCGCGGCTCTCGGCCGGCACGGCCAGCTCGTACTTCATGTGGATGGACTTGATCCGGATGGTCTTACCGATCCCGATGATGCGGCCTTCGACGGTGGCGGTGTAGCTCTCGCGGTCGAACGCGACCTTGCGCCCTGCCAGGGCGCCGCGCAGGGTGCCGTACATTCACCCCGCGACGGCGGCGACGATGTGATCGAGAGTGGAGGCGACCGGCGGGCCCTCCGCGACTCCGTAGTACTCGCGCAGGCGCCCCTGCACCCCGTACACCACCGGGGCGGGGACGTCGCCCAGATAAGCGTGACGGTAGCCATGGCGGTACTCCAGCCGGGACTGGGACAAGTATTCGAAGTCGTCGGACATCGCCTTCCTCCTCGGGTTGACTAGTGCTAGTTGAACACGCTCGCGCGCCGGCTGATTCGCCGGACGCCGGATTCCACATGGTGAGATTCGCAGGAGATATCACGATCAGCAAGGCTCAGCTGATCGCGCGGGCTGTCGGCCTCCGCCGGGCGCTCTCTCCGGCGGCGCGGGGGGCCCGGCGGCGTGGCATGATGGCCCCATGGTGCTCGCGGATCAGCCGGTGGGCCTGGCGATCATGGCGAAGGCGCCCCGGGCCGGGGCGGTGAAGACGCGGCTCTGCCCGCCGCTGCGGCCGCCCGAGGCCGCCGAGCTGGCCCGGTGCTTCCTCCTCGACGCGGTCGAGCGTGTCGCGCGCGTGGCCGGGGTGCGGCCGGTTCTCGCGTATGCGCCGGTGGAGGCGCGCGGTGAGCTCGAGGGTCTCGTGCCGGGCTTCGCGCTGCTGGCCCAGCAGGGTGAGGACCTGGGCGCGCGGCAGGCCCGGGTCATCGCGGAGGTCCTCGCGCTGGGTCACGAAGGCGCGCTCGTGATCGGCACCGACGCGCCGACGCTGCCGCGGGAGTGCCTGGACGAGGCGGTGAGCCTGGTCATGGCACCCGACGTCGACGTGGTCCTCGGCCCGACCGACGATGGCGGCTACTACTTGATCGGGCTCCGGGCGCCGTGCCCGGCCCTCTTCGAGGACATTCCGTGGAGCACCACCGCGGTCCTGTCCCGCACGCTCGACCGGGCGCAGCACCTCGGCCTCCGTGTCGCGTGCCTGCCCTCCTGGTTCGACGTCGACACCAAGGCCGATCTGGAGCGCCTGGCCGCGGAGCTGGCGGTCAACCCGGGGCTCTTGCCTCGCCACACCCGGGAGTTCATCGCGCGACGGATCTCGCCGGGCCCGAGCGGCGTCGAGCGTGCCGACCATGAGCACCACCCGGCGCACGGCCGAGGAGCAGCAGCGTCGCGGGGTGACTGAACCGGACCCGCGCGGCGCGGTCGGCGCGCTCAGCGTGCCGCCTCGCGGGGTGCCGCTGCCGGGAGTACACTGAGCCGGCCCATGAGCGAGATCAACCCGGTATCGATCTCGGCCTGACGCCGACGTGGCGACGCCCGCCCCCGTCGATCAGGACCACGAGCCGCTCGAGCGGCTGGCTGCGTGCGCCCTCGGCTATGTTCGCGACGGCATGCGGGTGGGCCTGGGCTCCGGTCGCGCGGCCTCCGCGTTCGTGCGGGCGCTGGGCGCGCGCGTGCGGCAGGGGCTCGCGGTCCGGGGCGTCCCGACCTCCGAGAACACCGGCCGCCTCGCCCGCGACGCGGGCGTGCCGCTGGCGGGCCTCGACGAGGGGCTCATCGACCTCACGGTGGACGGCGCCGACGAGGTGGACCCTCGCCTCGAGCTGATCAAGGGCTACGGCGGTGCCTTGGTCCGCGAGCGGATCGTGGCGGCGGCCTCGCGGCGGGTCGTGATCCTGGTGGGGCGCGAGAAGCTCGTGCCGGTCCTCGGGAGCCGGGGCCGCCTACCGGTCGAGGTGGTGCCGTTCGCCGCCCCGCTCACCATTCGCGAGCTGGCCGATCTCGGCTGCCGACCGATGCTGCGAATCGACGACGGCCAGCCGTTCGTGACCGACAACGGCAACTGGATCGTGGACTGCGGTGTGCGCCCGATCGAGGCGCCCGCCGCGTTCGCCCGGGATCTTCGGGCGCTCCCCGGGGTGGTGGACACCGGGCTCTTTCTCGGCGTCGCGGACGCGGTGCTGGTGGCCGAGGGGGCCACGGTCCGGGAGATGAAGCGAGGGGAGTCGGCGGCGTGAGACGGCCGCGGCGGCGGTGAGGGCGATCCGGCGGTATCCCGACGCCGAGGGAGTGAGTCGCGCGGCGGCTCAGGATCTGGTGGAGGTGGCGCGCGACGCGATCGCCGCCCGTGGGCGCTTCTGCGTGGCGCTCTCCGGCGGCTCGACGCCGCGGCGGATGTACGAGATCCTGAGCGAGGCGCCGCGCTGGGCGCGGCTCGAGTGGGATCGCGTGGAGTTCTTCTGGGGCGACGAGCGTGCGGTGCCGCCCGATCACCCGGACTCGAACTATGGAGCGGCCGCCTCCGCCCTCCTGAGAAAGCTCGACATCCCTCCCGAGCGCATCCACCGCATTCTGGGCGAGCTACCGGACGTAGAGGAGGCCGGCGCGCGCTACCAGGAGGAGCTGGCCCGCGTGTTCGCGGCGCCCGTGGACGGGCTGCCTCCGATCTTCGACCTGGTACTGCTGGGCATGGGACCGGACGGCCACACCGCCTCGCTCTTCCCGTACAGCCAGCCGCTGACCGAGCGCCGTCGGTGGGTGGTCGGTCACCAGATGGCCCGGCTGGGGAAGGGGCGGATCACCATGACCCCGCCGATCCTGAACCGGGCGGCCGAGGTGCGCCTGCTGGTGACCGGGGCCGACAAGGCCGGCGTCCTCCGGGAGGCGCTGCTCGGGCCCCGGGAGCCGGAGCGCCTCCCGGTCCAGCTGCTCACCCCGGAAGCTGGGCGGCTGGTCTGGATGCTCGATCGGGCCGCGGCGGCCGAGCTGCCCACCGAGGGACCGGCCTGAGCGGACCCGGCGGCAGACGCGCGAGCTGCCCGCTTTAGCCCAGCCCGTGAAGGAGGTGGGCGGTGGTCAGCACGCCCTGGTAGAGGTGATCGAGGCGCAGGTGCTCGTTGGGGCTGTGCTGCCTATTGTTGGCGTTGGCGTAGGGCACCACGATGGTCGGCAGCTCCAGAATGTCGGTGAACGCCCAGAGCGGCACGCTGCCGCCCATCGTGGGCAGGACCACCGCTGGCTCTCCGCCGTGGGCTCGCTCGACCACCTCGATCACCCGGCGGGAGATCGGCAGGTCGGCCGAGGTCTTCGCCGGATCGTAGCCGCGCCGCTCCACCACGCGGACCGCGCGCCCGCGTAGCTCGTCCGGGATCGGCGCGTCGGCCGACTCGACCACCGTGAAGCCCTGGCCACGGATGTGGTCGAGGATGCGCCGGTAGACGGTCTCGACGCGCTGGTTCTTCACGAGGCGTGCGTCGAAGGCCACCGTCGCCTGATGCGGGATGATGGTCTGCGCCTCCTGGCCGGTGAAGCCGCTGCTCAGCCCCCGGATGGTAAGGGTGGAGCGGAACATGAGTCGCTCGAGGTACTCGGGCGGGAGGGCGACCCCCAGCTCCCGCTCGATGGCGGCGCGGTCCAGCGGGATGCGCCCCATCAGCTCGCGCTCGGCCGCGGTCGGGGCCACCACGCCGTCCTCCAGGCCCTCGACCAGCGGAGTTCCGTCGGGCGCGGCCATGGAGGCGAGCAGGCCGACCAGACGCCACGCCGGGTTCGGCACGCTGAAGTTGCCGGAATGCACGTCGCGACGGGCGGACTCGAGGGTCAGCTCGAGCGAGAGAATACCGCGCGCGCCGAAGGCCACCGTGGGCCGGCCGCTGGCGTCCTTCGGCCCATCGGTCACCAGGACGAGGTCGGCGGCCAGCAGGTCGCGATGCTGCTCGGTGAAAGGGCCGAAGTGCTGGCTGCCCATCTCCTCCTCGCCGTCGAAGATGAACTTCAGCGCGACCCGCGGTGCGATGCCCCGGGCGCGCATCAGCTCGACCGCGGTCAGGTGCGCCCAGATGGGCCCCTTGTCGTCGGAGGCGCCCCGGCCGTAGAGGAGGTGGTGGGGCAGCGCCTTGTCCGCGACGTCACCCAGGCCGAGGACGGGAGCGCCCGCCGCGGCCGTGCCAGCCCGGAGCACGGGCTCGAAGGGCGAGGGCTGCAGCCACCCGGCGGGCGCCGCGGGCTTGACGTCGTAGTGGCAATAGATCAGCAGGGTGCGCTCGGCGCCCGGCGCCGGCAACGCCCCGTAGACCGCGGGGTTGCCGCCCGTCTCGAGCACCCGGGCCTCGAGGCCACGGGCCCGCATGGCCTGGGCGAGCCACGCGGCCCCGGCGCGCACCCGATCGGCCTGCTGGCTGACCGTGTCGAGGCGCAGGAAGTCGGCCAGGCCCTCCATGATGGGGCGGTGGCGGGCCTCCACAGCCTCACGGAAGGCTGCCCAATCCGGCGGCAGGGTGCTCACGCGGCCCACGCTACCGAGGAATGACGCTCTGCGCTAGCCCTTTCGACGAAGTGCGCAAAAGTAGACTATCTGGGGGCCTTCTAGGTAGAGTAGCGACTCACGTGACGGCCGGCTCGGTCCGGCCCCACGGCCCGATGAGCATTCTCGACGATCGACCCGGCCCGAAGCGGATGCGGCGCGCCGTGCTGGCGCTGCTGCTCGCGCTGGACCTGCTCACCGCCAACGCCGCCATGCTGCTAGGCGCGGGGCCGGCGGCGGCCCAGCAAACCGAGGCCGACGTCTTCGTGGCCCAGGCCATCCTCGCCTACGACGCCCGGCGTTACGACGAGGCCCTCTCGCTCCTGCGCGAGGCCCTGGCGCAGGACCCGAACAACGTCGAGGCCCTCTACTACAGCGGCCTGGTCCTGATGGCGCAGCAGAAGACCGACCAGGCGGTCGAGGTGCTCGAGAAGGCCCGGGCCCGCGCCCCGCGCGACCTCTCGATCCAGTTCCTGCTCGGCGTCGCCTACTTCGCCCTCGAGCGGTACGACCAGGCGGAGGGGCCGCTGACCCAGGTGTTGAACGAGCGGCCCCAGACCGAGGGCGTCGGCTACTACGTCGGCCTGATCCGGTACCGGAAGAAGGACTACCAGGGCGCGCTGAAGGCCTTCAAGGCCGAGACCTCGAAAAACCCGAACATCCAGCAGCTCGTCCGATTCTACTCGGGGCTGACGCTGGCGATCCTGGGGCTGCCCGAGCAGGCGGTGGCCGAGGTCGACGCGGCCCTGAAGCTGCAGACCGGCTCCGCGCTCACCGGGCCGGCCGAGCGCATCCGCGATACGCTGGCCACCGCGCGCGATGCCGAGCGCCGCTTCCACGCCGAGGTGCGCGTGGGCTTCCTCTACGACAGCAACGTGGCGGTCCTGCCGCAGCCGAGTCACGATCCGACCGCGGAATCGCTGCGGCACAAGAACACCGCGACGCCGGGAGAGCTGGCCGCCCTGCGACTCGACTACGCGTGGCTGCGCCGCGGACCCTGGGAGTCGACGGTCACCTATTCGTTCTTCCAGACGTACAACAACCGTCTGCCGTCCTTCAACGTGCAGAACCATCTGGTGGCCGGCGCGCTGTCCTATCGCGCCGCCATCGGCTCGATGCCGTTCCAGGTGGGCGCGCAGTACTCCTGGGATTACCTCTCGCTGGGAGCCAAGGATTTCCTCCAGCGCCACACCGCGACCTTGTTCGGGACACTGGTCGAGAACAAGGGCAACCTGACCACCCTCCTGGCTCGGTTCCAGGACAAGGATTTCTTCGCCACGCCCGGGCAGCTCCGTGACGAGGACCGCGACGCCAAGAACTGGATGATCGGCGCAACCCACGTCTTCCGCTTCGCGGAGGACCGGCACTACATCCGGGTCGGCTACCAGTTCGACTACGAGGACGCGGACGGGCGGAACTACACCTACGCGGGCAATCGATTCCTGGCCGGGGGGCAGTACACGCTGCCGTGGGGGTCGACGCGGCTCAAGTACGACTTCGACCTGCACCAGCGCCACTACCAGCACGCCAACACGCTGCTGCCCGCGGTGAATCCGGGCACCCGGGAGCGCGAGGATCTCGAGCAGAACCACGTGTTCCGGATCGAGCAGGTGCTGGCCAAGAACCTGGGGCCCACCTCGATCGGGTGCGCCCCGACCGCGCCGTGTCCGCTCACGCTCGCCGCCGAGTACCAGCGGACGATCGCGGACTCCAACCTGGCGGTTTTCGCCTTCAACCGCAACGTCTGGTCGCTGACCCTGTCCTGGCAGTACTGAGCGGGGAAGGGGTGACTACGGCCCCTGCTTGACCTGCGCGCCGCCGGTCACCACGATCGCGGCCGAGCCCTTCGCGATGTTCAGGGTGTTGCCGGTCAGGTTCAGGATGGGGTTGGCGAGCTTGATCGCCTGATTGACCGCCACCCCGGCGGGCACGAACACCGGCAGGTTCCCGATCATCGCGCAGCCGTTGCCGCACAGGTTGTTGCTGATGCTGAGCGTGTTGCCGGTGCCGATGAAGTTGATGAGCGCGCCGCCCACCGTGAGGGACGACCCGCCGCTCAGGCTCAAGAGCGCGCCGTTGGCGATGGTCAGCGTGCTCCCGTTGGCGATGCGGAAGAGATCGCCCGCGACCGTCATGGTCGCTCCGCTGCTCAGGCTCAGGCCGTGACCCTGGATCGTCAGCCTGCTCGCGGTCAGCGAGGCGAGCTGGCCGAGCCGGACGCTCGCGCCGCCCGACAGGTCGGCGAGGCTGCTCCCGGTCGCCAGCGCGGCGCCACGGGTCAGGCTCAGGAGCGGGGCGCTCGCGTTGACCAGGTCCATCACCGCCAAGCCGGTCACCGAGAGCAGCCCGCCGGCTCCGCCGGCGCTCGAGCCGACCAGGTCCACCAGGGCGGAGGTGCCGCTGCCCACGAAGCTGCTGCCGCCGGAGAGCCGGAGGAAATCCGACTGGAGCGCGAGGACACCGCCCTGATCGCGCAACAGGGAGTCCACGAGCGTGAAGCGCGCGCCGCCGCTCAGGCTGAGCAGGCTGGCCGCGGTGAGCGTGCTGGGATCGAGGGAGAGCAGCGAGGCGGCCCCGGTGCTCGAGAAGGTGGCGCCGCCCGAGACCTCCATCACGTTCTGGCCGATGCTCAGCAGGCTGTTGGTGGCCTCGATGATCGGCCCCGCCGGCGAGTCGGTGAGGCCGCGCGAGAGCGAGTAGAAGCTGCCGGGCTGGGTGACGGTCTGGCCGCTGAAGGTGAAGCGCGCGGGGGC
>DASZJM010000726.1:0-2290 GCA_035948165.1 Candidatus Methylomirabilota bacterium | reverse complement strand
CGGCGGCGAGCGCCACCGCGGTGCGCCATCCGAAGGCGATCGCCACCGGCGGCATCATGAGGGCCCCCAGGGCGCCGCCGAAGGGCAGGCCGACCTGCTTGAGCCCAACGACGGTGGCGCGTTGCTGCGGCGGGAACCACGCCATCCCCGCCTTCGTCGTCGTGGGGTTCAGCACTCCGTAGCCCGCGCCGGCTAGGACCAAGATGACCATGATGAACGAGAAGGAGGGCGCCATCGCGACCGCGCCGAGGCCGACCGCGATCAGGGCCTGGCCGAGGATCATCGCCCCGCGCACGCCCCACCGATCGGCGAGCCAGCCCGCGGGCAGCGACATCAGCACCGGGCCGACGTAGTAGGCCGAGAGGAAGGAGCCGGCCTGCGTCATAGACAGCCCGAGTCCCTCGCGGATCAGGGGGGCGATCGAGGGGATACCGAGCGGGCCCACATTGGCCATGGTCTGCGCGGCCATGATGAGGGCCAGGACGGCCCAGCGATTGGTCACCGGGGGCGGGACGACAGCAGGGCCTCGACGGCCCGGAGGTCCTCCTCGGTGTCCACCCCGATCGTGGGCTGGTCGGTCTCGAGCACCCGGATGGGAATGCCGGCCTCCAGCAGGCGGAGCTGCTCGAGCTGCTCGGCGCGCTCCAGGGAAGACGGGGGCAGCGCGTGGTAGGTGTCGAGGACCGCGCGCCGATAGGCGTAGAGGCCGATGTGCTTCCAGTAGACGACGTCGCCGCGCCCGTCGCGATCGAAGGGAATCGGCAGGCGCGAGAAGTAGAGCGCGTCGCCGTGCACGTTGGTGACCACCTTGTTGGCGGTGCGCGTGGGCACCTCCGCGGCGGTCGCGCGGATCTTCAGCGTCGTCACCTGGACCTCGGGCTCGACGAGGAACGGGCGTACGAGGCACTCGATGTGGGTCGGGGTGACGAGGGGCTCGTCGCCCTGGATGTTCACGTAGACGTCCGCGCTCCGGGCGCGGGACACCTCCCAGAGCCGATCGGTGCCGGAGGCGTGATCGGATCGCGTCATGACCGCGGGCACGTGGTGGGAGTGGCAGGCCTCCACCACCTCCTCGCTGTCGGTGGCCACCAGCACGTCGGAGAGCAGGGGAGAGGTGCGGACCTGCCGGAAGACCTGGACCACCATCGGGACGCCGCGGATCTCCCGCAGCACCTTCCGGGGCAGCCGCGAGGAGTGCAGCCGCGCTGGGATCACGCCGAGGATGATCACCGCGTTACCCTATCAGAAAAGCGCGGGCCCCGAGGTTGACACTCCGCAGGAGGCGATGGTATAAACCTTGAACCTCGCACCGATGTCGCTACCTCCTCATTGACCAATCTCGAAGGCGAGAGACACGGGATCGTGCCCAGTATGAGCCGCAGCGCGTCAGCCGTCGCGCTCGGCCACGCGACCGGCCCGACGGAGCGCTGACGTGAGCAACGGCGGCAAGGAGCTGGTGGGGGCCCGGCCCGCCACCGTCCCCGCGGTCCGGGCAGCGGCCGCCGGAGGCTGGGCCCATCACGAGGCGGTCCAGGGCTTCCTGTGGATCGCCCCCGCCTTCCTGTACCTCGCGTTCTTCATCGCCTACCCGTTCATCATGTCGATCTACCTCTCGGTCTCGAGCGCACGCGTCGGCTCGCCCGAGAGCCACTTCGTTGGGTTCCAGAACTACACGCGCCTGTTCGCGGACCCGGTGTTCTGGCAGACGGTGCGCAATTCCTTCGTCTTCACCCTGGGCTCGGAGCTGATCCGCCTCGTGATCGGGTTGCCGCTGGCTTTCGCGCTGAACCGGTCGTTCAAGGGCAAGCGGGTGGTGCAGGGGATCATCCTGATCCCGTTCGTCATCCCGATCGCGCTGTCGTCGCTCGCCTGGAAGTGGATGTTCGACTCGCTCTACAGCGTCATCAACTGGATGCTGATGCACGCGCACATCATCGAATACCCGTGGCAGTGGCTCGGCGAGCCCGGGCTGGCCATGTGGTCGGTCATCATCATGAACGTGTGGCGCGGCTTCCCGTTCTCGGCGGTCATTCTGCTGGCCGGGCTGACCGCGGTGCCCCAGGAGGTCATCGAGGCGGCCAAGATCGACGGGGCCGGTCCCCTCCGCCGGTTCCATTATGTGATCGTGCCGATCGTGCGCCCGATCCTGCTGGTGGGCCTGCTCTACTCGGTGGTGTTCTCGTTCACCGACTTCTCGTCGGTCTGGCTGCTCACCCAGGGCGGCCCCTACAACACCACCCACGTCTTCGGGACCTACGCCTACAACATCGGCATCAACGCGGGCGACCTC
>DASZJM010000725.1:0-5402 GCA_035948165.1 Candidatus Methylomirabilota bacterium | reverse complement strand
GGCCCAGACCTCGTTCTGGCACGATCCGGAGAGGCTCTGGAGCCGCGGCGTCGCGGTCGACCCGAACTGCGCCATCTGCCTGCACAACCTGGCGATCATCCGGCAGCGTCAGGGGGCCCAGGAGACGAGCCTCGCTCTCTTCGAGCGGGCCCTCGCCCTTCGACCCGACCGCTCCGAGTTCCACGGCAACTACGGCCTCCTGCTCCTGCAGATGGGGCGCCGCGAGGAAGGCAAGGCCGAGCTGCGCCTGCGCGTATCCCAGGCCCCCGGGGACTTCAGCGCGCGCACCAACCTGGCCATCGCCGAGATCGAGGACGGTCACGTCGGGGACGCGATCATCCAGCTCAATGAGGCGCTGCGCATCAGGCCCGACTCGGTGCCCGCCCTCGACGCGCTCGGTCGGGCCCTGCTCGCGGACAAGCGCCCGGACGCGGCGATGGTCGCGTTCCAGCGCGCGCTCGAGGTGAACCCCGCCGATTCGGTCGGGCGCCTCGGCCTGGCCCGGGTCTACCTCGCCCGCGGCGATCGCGCGGGCGCGCGCGAACAGCTCGAGCTCCTCCGCGCGCGCGATCCCGATCTCGCGGCCCGCTTCGAGCACGAGTTTCGGTAGGGCCCGCCCGTTTCGGTGTAGACTCCGACCGAAGTGGCCACGGAAGCGATCTCGGTCCAGCACCTCTCGAAGCTCTACGCGACGCGGGACGGCGGGGTCGCCGCCCTCGAGCGAATCAGCTTCTCCATCGAGGAGGGCGCGTTCGTGGCGGTGGTCGGGCCATCCGGCTGCGGCAAGTCGACCCTTCTCAAGATACTGGCCGGCCTCCTGGCCCCCTCCGGCGGCAGCGCCTCCCTCCGGGGCACCGTCATCCAGGGTCCGCGGCGTGACATCGGCGTCGTCTTCCAGGCGCCGGTCCTGTTCCCGTGGCGCACCGTCCTCGACAACGTGCTCCTGCCCATCGACGTGCAGGGCCAGGGGCGCGACCGGTTCCTGCCCGCGGCCAAGGACCTGCTCGCCCTCGTCGGCCTCCGGGAGTTCGAGCGGCGCTATCCGTGGGAGCTCTCGGGCGGGATGCAGCAGCGGGTGGCCATCACGCGCGCGCTCATCCACGATCCGGCCATGCTCCTGATGGACGAGCCGTTCGGCGCGCTCGACGCCATGACCCGCGAGCACATGAACCTGGAGCTGCAGCGCATCTGGATGGAGAAGAAGAAGACGGTCTTCTTCATCACCCACTCGATCCCGGAGGCGGTCTTCCTCGCCGACCGAGTCCTGGTCATGACCCCGCGCCCGGGCCGCATCGTCGACGATCTGGCGATCAAGCTGCCCCGACCCCGCTCCCTCGACGTCATGACCACCCCGGAGTTCGGCGCCTACACCCGTCACATCCGGGCTCTGTTCAACGTGAAGGGAGGCCTCGACGCGTGAGGAGCACGAAGAACGTGGTGCTGTCGGTCCTGCTCTTCTGCATCTCGGTGGGAGCGTGGGAGGGGCTGGTGCGCCTGTTCGAGGTGCCCGCCTTCATCCTGCCTCCGCCCTCCCAGGTCGCGCTGGCCCTGTGGCGCGGCTTCAGCAGCGGCCTCTACCTTCAGCACCTCTCGCACACGCTGCTCGAGACGATGCTCGGCTTCATCGCGGGCTCGGCCCTCGGCCTGATCCTCGGCACCGCGGTGGCCCTGAGCCGCCCGGTCGAGTTCTTCCTCTACCCGTACATCGTCATGTTCCAGTCGCTCCCCAAGGTGGCGCTGGCCCCCCTCATCGTGGTCTGGTTCGGGCTCGGCCTCACCTCCAAGGTGATCAACGCGGCCCTGATCGCCTTCTTCCCGTTGCTGGTGAACACCATGGTGGGCCTGCGCTCCGCCGACGAGGAGCGGGTCAGCCTGATGCGCTCGCTCGCGGCGAGCGAGCGGCAGATCTTCTGGATGCTACGCCTGCCGAACTCCCTGCCCTTCGTCATGGCCGGGCTCGACGTGGCCATGATCTTCGCCCTCATCGGGGCCATCGTCGCCGAGTTCGTGGGGGCCCAGAAGGGCCTCGGCATGCTGATCCAGTCCATGAACTTCAACATGGACGTCTCGGGGCAGTTCTCGATCCTGCTCATCCTGTCGGTGGTCGGGCTGCTCCTGAACCGCGGCGTGATGATGATCCGCAAGCGCGTGCTCTTCTGGGATCCGTCCGAGAAGGAGCGCATCGACCAGGAAAGGGTCAGCGCATGATCGTTCGTCCCCGCAATGCCAAGGAGAAGGTGGACGTCAAGGATCTGATCGCCAACGAGCTGATCGGCGCGATCAACGTCTTCGACCCGGCCAAGATCGCGGCCGAGGCCCGCGCCTACAAGAGGTGAGCGTATGGCACCCAGTGGCAACCCGGCGCGCATCGGCGTCGACATCGGCGGCACCTTCACGGATCTGGTCTGGGTCGACGAGGCAACGGGGGCCGTCCGCGTCGGCAAGCTGCTGACCACGCCCAAGGACCCGTCCCAGGCGGTCGAGGAAGGCGTGGTCACGCTCCTGCACGAGGCGGGCGCGGGCGCCGCCGCGGTGCGGGCCCTCATCCACGGCACCACCCTCGCCACCAACGCCCTGATCGAGCGGAAGGGCGCGCGCGTCGGCCTGCTCGCGACCGCGGGCTTCCGGGACGCGGTCGAGATCGGACGGGAGGGCCGCTACGACATGTACGACCTCTTCATCGACCACCCGGTGCCGCTGGTCCCGCGCCGGCTGCGGGTCGAGGTCGCCGAGCGGGTGCTGGCCGACGGCACCGTCCACCGTCCGCTCGATCCGGTCCAGGCCCGCGCCGCAATCGCCGAGCTCGGGGTCCTGGGGGTGGAGGCCATCGCGATCTGCCTCCTCCACGCCTACCGCAACCCGGTCCACGAGCGGGCTCTCACCGCGCTGTGCGCGGAGATCCTGCCCGGGGTCCCCGTCTCCTGCTCCTCCGACGTGGTCCCGGAGATCCGCGAGTACGAGCGCACCTCCACCACCACCGCCAACGTCTACGTGATGCCGCTGATGGCACGTTACCTCGACGACCTCGAGCGAAAGCTGCACGAGCTCGGGGTGCCGGGGCGGCTCTACGTCATGATGTCCGCGGGCGGCATCGCCACTCCGGAGACGGCCAAGCGCGTGCCGATCCGGCTGGTGGAGTCGGGCCCCGCGGCGGGCGCGCTCGCGGCCGCGCGCAGCGCCCGCCAGGTCGGGCTGGACCGCCTCCTTTCCTTCGACATGGGCGGCACCACCGCGAAGGCCTGCGTGATCGATCGCGGGGAGCCCCTCCTCGCGCGCGAGTTCGAGGTCGCGCGCGCCGACCGGTTCAAGAAGGGCTCGGGGCTGCCGATCCGGGTCCCGGTGGTGGAGCTGATCGAGATCGGCGCGGGTGGCGGGTCGGTGGCGCGGGTCGACCGCATGGGCCTCCTCAAGGTGGGCCCGGACAGCGCGGGCGCGGATCCGGGGCCGGCCTGCTACGGCGCCGGCGGCCAGGAGCCGACCGTCACCGACGCCGACCTCCTCCTGGGCTACCTCGACGCCGACTTCTTCCTGGGCGGCCGGATGCGGCTCGACCTGGCGGCGGCCCGCCGGGCGATCGAGACGCGCGTGGCGCAGCCGATGGGCCTGGGCCTCACCGAGGCCGCCTGGGGCATCCATCGCGTGGTCAACGAGAACATGGCGGCGGCCGCGCGCGTGCACGGGATCGAGCGGGGCAAGGACCTGCGGGGCTACCCGCTCTTCGCCTTCGGCGGAGCAGGACCGGTGCACGCCTGGCAGGTCGGACGCATCCTGCGGGTGCCCCGGGTGCTCGTGCCCTACGGCGCGGGCGCGCTCTCCGCCTACGGCCTGCTGGCCGCGCCGCTCGCCTTCGACTTCGTGCGGACCGCGCCCCAGCGGCTCGGCGCGGCCGACTGGGAGCTCGTCAACCGGCTCTTCGAGGAGATGGAGGCCGAGGGGCGACGCATCCTGAGAGGCGCCGGCGTGCCCGATGGCGAGGTCACGGTGCGGCGCAGCGCCGAGATGCGCTACTTCGGCCAGGGCCACGAGGTCGACGTCGAGATCCCCTCGGGGAGTCTGACCGCGGCGAGTCTCGCCCCCATCACCGCCTCGTTCGAGGCGGCCTATCGCCTCCTCTACAGCCGCACCCCGCAGGGAGTGCCGCTCAAGGCCCTCAACTGGCGCGCGATGGTCTCCGGCCCCCCGCCGGATCTGACCATCACCAGCGGCCTCGACGGAGGCGCCGCCGCCGCGCCCGTCGCCAAGAAGCACCGCGCCGCGTACTTCCCGGAGGCCGGGGGCTACGTCGAGACCCCGGTCTACGATCGGTACCGGCTCGACCCGGGCGTCCGGTTCGCGGGGCCCGCCATCGTGGAAGAGCGGGAGTCCACCACCGTCGTCGGGCCCGGCGCGATCGTCTCGGTGGACGCCCACCGGAACCTGGTGGCCGAGCCGGCATCCGGGGAGGCCCGCTGATGGATCCGATCACCCTCGACATCTGCTGGAGCCGTCTCATCGGCGTGGTCAACGAGCAGGCCGCCGCCCTCATGCGCACGTCGTTCACGTCCATCGTGCGCGAGGCGGGCGACCTCTCGGCGGGCGTCTTCGACCGGCGCGGCTACATGATCGCCCAGGCGGTCACCGGCACGCCCGGGCACATCAACTCGATGGCGCTGGCCATGAAGCACATCCTCGCGGCCTATCCGCTCGAGCGGCTCGCCCCCGGGGACGTGCTCATCACCAACGATCCGTGGAAGACCTCCGGCCACCTCAACGACGTCACGGTCTGCAACCCGATCTTCCGGGGGCGCGACTGCGTGGCCTTCTTCGCCTCGACCTGCCACACCGCCGACATCGGCGGGCACGTGCTCTCCGCGGAGGCACGCGAGGTCTACGAGGAGGGGCTCTTCATCCCGATCATGAAGCTCTACGAGGGCGGCCGCCTCAACGAGTCGCTGGCCGCGCTGATCCGAAGCAACACCCGCGTGCCCGACCTGGTGATGGGCGACTTCCACGCCCAGGTAGCCGGCGGTGCGGTGGGTGGTGAGCGCCTGCTCGAGTTCATGGACGAGTTCGGTATCGACCGGCTCGAGCCGCTGGCCGACGAGATCATCGCGCGGACCGAGCGCGCGATGCGCCAGGCCATCGGCGAGCTGCGTCCGGGCCAGTATCGCTACTCGCTCACCTCCGACGGATTCGACGAGCCCATCACCATCGCGGTGCGCTGCGAGGTCAGGGGGGAGGACCTGTGGGTCGACTTCACCGGCTCCTCCCCGGCCAGCCGCCGCGGCATCAACGTGGTCATGAACTACACGGAGGCCTACACGACCTACGGGGTCAAGGTGATCGTGAGCCCCGACGTCCCGAACAACGAGGGCGCGTTCCGCGTGCTCCGCATCACCGCGCCCGAGGGCTCGATCCTCAAC
>DASZJM010000724.1:0-1644 GCA_035948165.1 Candidatus Methylomirabilota bacterium | reverse complement strand
CGGTCGTCTCCTCGAGGTCGCTCATCCTCCGACGACGAAGGCGCGGGCCGCGGCGATGATCTCGGGGCCGACCTCGGCAATGTCGCCCTCCCGCAGGAGCCGCGCGGGCGAGCGATCGCCGAGCTGGGGATTGAGGCCCTGGAACCACGCCTGCGCGACCTCGTCGTCGTCGCGCTGGCTGATCAGCCGGGCCACCTGGAAGGCCAGCCGCAGCCGGGGCGCCACCCCCGGATCCTTTGGCCCTCGCCCGCGCGCGCCCCACTCGTGCACCGCGCGCGTCTCGGAGACCCGGGCGATGTAGGCGACCAGCTTCGCGCCGAGGATCTCGGTGAGCTGACGGGCGACCGCGGGGAAGGGCGCGCGGATCGCGTCGTCGTGCGCCTGCAAGTCGGGCCGGGGACGGGCGGATCTGGTGGCCATGGGGAGGCCCTCCTGCCCCAAGTGTACACCATGTGAATCACGAAGCAATCACAGGCAAACGGCAGCCCCACCCGCGGGGGCCTAGTCGGAGCCCGGCAGCTCCTTTCGGAGCGCGTCGGCCAGGCGCGCGTACTGGGAGCGCCGGTTGTAGAGCTGGGCCGAGACGCGGATCAGCCGTCGCGGCGGCGCGGGCCAGCGCATGATCGGCACCTCGATGCCCCAGCCCTCGAAGAGCCGGCCCTGGAGCGGATCGCGCACGCGCCAGCCCTTCTCCACCGTGCGGTTGTCGGGCAGGCTGACGCTCGCGATCGAGCCGATCATCTCCTCGGGGCACGGCGGCGGCGTGCCCACCGCCTCGCACAGCAGCCGGCGCGCCTCGAGGGCGAGCGCGCGGTTGCGGGCCATCAGCGCGGGCCACCCGCCGGGCACGAGGCCGGCCAGGTAGTCGATCGCCATCGGCACGGTGAGCCACGCGGTCGGGTCCTGGGTGCCGGTCCAGTCGAACTCGAGCCGGAAGCGGGTGCGGCCCGCCCGCTCGCCCTTCGCCCCGTGGCTGATGGTGAGCGGATGGATGGCGGCCTGGCGATCGCGGCGCACCCAGAGAAACGCGGAGCCCTTCGGGGTGCAGAGCCACTTGTGACAGTTGCCGCTGTAGTAGGCCGCGCCGATCGCGCGCAGGTCGAGCGGCAGCATCCCGGGCGCGTGCGCGCCGTCCACCACCGTGTCGATGCCGCGCGCGGCCAGGGCCGCCACCAGCCGCTCGATCGGCAGCACGAGCGCGGTTGGGCTCGTGATGTGGTCGAGCAGGCAGAGCCGCGTGCGCGCGGTCGCCCCGGCCAGCACCGTGTCGACGATCGCCTCCGGCGAGGTCAGGGGGAACGGCAGGGTCACGGTGACGACCCGCGCCCCGGTGCGCTCGGCCACGAAGTCGAGGGTGTTGCGGCAGGCCTGGTACGAGTGATCGGTGGTGAGCAGCTCGTCGCCCGGCTCGAAGCGCAGTGAGCGCAGCACCGCGTTGACGCCGCCGGTGGCGTTGCTGACGAACGCGAGATCGTCCGCGTCGGCCCCCACGAAGGCGGCGAGCCGCGCGCGCGCCGCGTCGAGGCGGTCGTCGAGGTCGCGCCCGAGGAAGCGCACCGGCTCCGCCTCCATCTCCGCGCGCAGCTCGGCCTGGTGACGGAGGATCTCGCGCGGGCACGCCCCGTAGGAGCCGTGGTTGAGGAA
>DASZJM010000723.1:0-2154 GCA_035948165.1 Candidatus Methylomirabilota bacterium | reverse complement strand
GAGGGTGATCACCCGGTCGGCGTGGGCCGCGAGCGCCGCGTCGTGGGTGACCAGCACGAGCGTGCTGCCGAGCCGCCGGTTCGCGCCCACCAGCAGCTCGATGATCTGCTTGCCGGTCGCGGAGTCGAGGTTGCCGGTGGGTCGTCGGCCAGGAGCAGGGGCGGGCGGCGGGCGAGGGCGCGCGCGACCGCGACCCGCTGTTGCTCGCCGCCCGAGAGCTGGACCGGATAGTGATGGGCGCGCTCGGCGAGGCCGACCTCGCCGAGCAGGGCGGTTGCCCGCGCGGCCGCGTCGGGGGCGCCCGCCAGCTCGAGTGGCACCGCCACGTTCTCGAGCGCGGTCAGGGTCGGGATGAGATGGAACGACTGGAAGACGTAGCCCACGTGATCGGCCCGGAAGCGCGCGAGCGCGTCCTCGTCGAGGTCGGTGATCACCACCCCCGCGACCTCGATGCGGCCGGCGGTCGGCTGATCGAGCCCGGCGATCAGCCCGAGCAGGGTGGACTTGCCGCTGCCCGACGGGCCCGCGATGGCCACGAACTGCCCGGCCGGCACCTCGAGCGAGACGTCGGTGAGCACGTCGACGGCGCGCCCGCCGCTGGTGAGCCGCATGGAGAGCGCGCGCACGCTGATCATGTGGAGTCCATACTACACGCGGGGGAGACGGCTCAGCGGGGACGCGGGCGGAACGGGGCCGCCAGCGGCTCGCCCACGAAGACGCCCTGGCCGGGCCACGCCACGCTCTTCCAGTACGCCTCGATCAGCGTCTCACCGCGCGCGTAGCGCGCGATCACCACCGCCGGCTGCGGGAACTTCGCCGGGAAGTTGCACGGCTCCATGACGGCTCCGTAGCTGCCGGTGGCGCCCGCCTCGAGCCACCGCAGCACGCTCATCTGGTCGTGCCCGTCCAGCACGCCGCCGGTGGAGGTGAGGTGATCGGCGATGGCGCCGGGCAGGAAGCGCAGGGTGTCGAGGCCGGCCACCGACACCGCGCCGGTGAAGTAGAAGAGCACGTCGCGGCGGTCCCGCAGCGCGTCGGCGTCGACGCGCCGCACGCGCACCGGCACGTCGAGGGCGGTGGCGAGCGCGTACCGGGACGCGCGCGCGTTGCGGGCGCGGTCGGACGTGGAGAGGAGATAGGCGGTGCCGGCGGGGAACGAGGAGTCGGCGGTCACCCCGCGCTCGATCAGGGCCTTACCCTCCGCCACGCTCGACCCGGCCAGCAGCATCGCGGGGCGGAGCCCCAGATCCCGGAACGGGGCCGCGCTCGGCGAGTCGAAGTAGGGGCTCGCGCGCGTGCGGCGGCAGCCCTCCGCGCAGAACGCGGGGTCGAAGCCGAAGGCGAACGCGGTGGTGACCGAGAGGCACTCGACCTGGTACGGGAAGGTCCACGCGAGCGCGAGCGCCTGGACGCTCCGGGGAAGGCCGGCCTGGACCTGGGCCCGGGCCGGCTCGAAGGCCGCGCGGGTGATCTCGCCGTGGCCGATCGGCAGGGTGACGAAGACCACGTTGGCGCGCGGGATCCCGCGGCGCCGCACGTAGTACTCGCCGATCTCGACGCTGTAGGGATCGGCGGTGTTGACGACCACGCCGAGCTCTCTGGCCTCGAGCGCGGCGGCGGGATCCGGCGCGGCCAGCGCGCACGACGTTGCGAGCCCGGCCGTGCCCACCGCCAGCCGGAGCAGCCGGTGCGAGCGCACGGCCCATACTACACTGGCGACATGCGCGGCCTCGTCGCTCTGCTGCTCCTGGTGCTGCAGCTCCCCGCGTGCGCGGCGGCGCCCGCCGCGCCGGCGCCCGGCCTCCAGTCGGGACGGGTCATCGTGGCCTTCGGCGACA
The DNA here is from genome assembly GCA_035948165.1 of Candidatus Methylomirabilota bacterium. GTDB lineage: Bacteria > Methylomirabilota > Methylomirabilia > Rokubacteriales > CSP1-6 > CAMLFJ01. Next base: position 316 of record DASZJM010000723.1, on the reverse strand, counting down.
GCCTCACCGCGGGGCTCGGGGTGCCGGTGGAGCAGACCTACCCGGCGCGGCTCGAGGAGCGGCTCAAGCGCGAGGGCTACGACTACCGCGTGGTGAACGCGGGCGTCTCGGGCGACACCACCGCGGGCGGGGTGCGCCGCGTCGACTGGGCGCTCCGCCTCAAGCCCGAGATCGTGATCCTGGAGCTCGGGGTCAACGACGCCCTGCGCGGCCAGAAGCTCGCCGGGGTGCGCGCCAACCTCGATCAGATGATCTCCCGCTTCCAGGGAGCGGGCGCGCGAGTGCTGGTGGCGGGCATGCGGCTGCCGCCGAACTA
>DASZJM010000722.1:0-1662 GCA_035948165.1 Candidatus Methylomirabilota bacterium | reverse complement strand
GGCCCAGAGCGAGCGTGGGATATACCACGGGCAACCAGAGCCCAGCCCGAAAGGCCAGGTGCACGCCCGCGAAGAGGGCGCCCCAGAGCACAAGGACAGCGCCCAGGCTCACCACCGGGCGGAGCCGTGGGAGCAGCCACGCCAGCCCGAGCGGGAGGATCAGGATCCCCGCCAGCTCGACGAGCTCCACCCAGTCCGGCCGTCTCAGGAACCGTCCGCCGAGCACGTTCGCGGCCACGGTGGCGTGCTTCTCGACCCCTGGCATGACGGGGCTGGTCGGGGTGACGCGCAGGTCGTAGGTCCCGGCGGCGGTCGCCCCGACGAAGACGATACGGTCCCGCACGACCGTGGCCGGCACCGTTCCATTCAAGAGATCGACCGCGGACACGTACCGAAACGCCCCGCCCGGTCCTGCGTAGTTGATCAGCATCCGGTCGCGCGGATCGAGCGGGACCGCGACCGATCCGACCAGGAGCTCGCGCCCGAAGTCGAGCGTGAGCCGGCTCGCCTCGATGCCCGAGGCCAGGCGCACGGCCTGAATCGCCAGTGAGGGATAGTAGTGCCCCTGGTCCTCGAACACCACGGCCTCCCAGCGCGTCGTGCCGTCGCGGTCGGCCAGCATCGTGACATGGCCGAGGGTCTGCGCCGCCGGGACCAGCGCGGGGATGGGCGGGGTGGCCCGCCGCGCCGTGGGCGGTGGGTAGAGCCCACGCTGATCATAATGACGGAAGCTGCTGAGGGCCGACGGGAAGGTCGTGCCCGCCGGCTCGGGTGGCGGACCCGTCCGGTCGGGCCCGATCTCGAACACCATGGGGAGGACGACCCGGCCGCTCTCCTTGATCGCCTCCGCCAGCTGGCGATCGTGATCCGCTTGGCGCGCGAGCTCGTCGAGCTCCCGCTGGACGGCCGGACCGGTGGCGATGCCCAGCGATCGGAACCGGTCGGCCAGCTGCTTCGTCGCCTGGAGCTCGCCGCTCACCTCGGGCTCGCTCAGCAGGATATCGATCGCGATCACCTTGGCCCCGCCCGCGGACAGCACCCGGATCAGCTCGCCCAGCCGCGAGCGCGGCCACGGCCACCGGCCGAGCGCCGCCAGGCTCCGCTCGTCGATTGCCGCAATGACCACGGCATCGCTCACCGGCTGCACGCCCCGGAGCTTGAAGTGGAGATCGTAGAGCCGAGCCTCGACGGTGTTGAGGAACTCCGGCGCCACGAGGAACAGAGCGAGGACCACCACGATGACGCCGGCGACGATCAGGTAGACGCGCCCGCGCGGGCCCGTCAGGCGCAGCGCCATCAGGCGAGACGGTGGAGCGCGGCCGGCAACTGTCCGAGGTGCCGGATGACCGCGTCGGGCTTCACGGGTGCGGTGGCCCGCCCGTCCGCGGTCACCTGGATCACGCGCATCCCGGCATCTCGGGCGCCCTCGACGTCGAGAATCGGGTCGTCCCCCACGTGCACCGCGGCCGCGGGCGGCACCCCCAGCTCCCCGAGCGTACGCAGGAACATCTCCGGCGCGGGCTTCCGGACCCCGCACTCGTCGGAGAAGGTCAGCACGCGGAACAGCGAGAGGAGCCCCGACTTGTCGAGCACCTGCCGCAGGATCTCGCCCGGCGTCCGCATCGTGTTGGAGATGACGGCGAGGACGATTCCATCGGCGGC
>DASZJM010000721.1:0-1652 GCA_035948165.1 Candidatus Methylomirabilota bacterium | reverse complement strand
GAGCCCGCCGCCGCGGCCACCCGGTCCGGGATCACCTGGTGGAGCGCGCCCAGGATGAGGATCGGCACGTAGTGGCCGGTCTGCGCGCGGCTCACCACCGCGGCGGGGAACTTCGGGTTCAGCAGGCAGCCCTCGGGCGCCTCCACCGTCACCGGCCGGTACATGCCCTCGTTGTTCGGCAGCCCGGGCAGCAGCGCGCAGCGCACCGCGTACGCGGTCATGGCGTAGGTGTAGGCCATCACGCAGTTGATCGCGCGCGGCTGGGCGGGTGAGGTGCCTGTGAAGTCGGCCACGATGCGGTCGCCCGCCACCGTGAGCGCGACGCGGAAGCGATAGGGCGCCTCGAAGCCGTCGGTGTCGATGCCGAACCGGTAGGTGCCGTCGGGCACCGCGCGGATCGCCTCGCGCATCGCGCGCTCCGAGCGGCCGAAGAGCTCGTCGCCCAGCCCCTCCAGCGAGGTCAGCGCGTACTCCTCCATGAGCCGCTTCACCCGGTTCTCCATCAGCTCGTTGGCGCTCACCTGGGCCCAGATGTCGCCCACCGTCTGGTCGGGGGTGCGCACGTTCGCGCGGAGCAGGGCGATCAGGGTCTCGTCCACCCGGCCCGCCCGGATCAGATGGGTGAGCGGGATGTGGAAGCCCTCCTCGAACAGCTCGCGCGCCTCGATGGCGCGGATCCGGCCGCCGATGTCCGGCATGTGGGCGGTGGTCGCGGAAAAGGCGACCAGCCGCGGGCGGCCGTCGACGTCGAAGAAGATGGGCTTCACCAGGCACACGTCGCTCATGTGCCCGGTCCCCTGCCACGGGTCGTTGGTGATCAGCACGTCGCCCGGCGCGAGCCGCTCCGGCCCCAGCTCGCGCAGGAAGTGCCGCACCGTCGCGGGCAAGGTCCCGATGAACGACGGGATCGAGCCCGAGTTCTGGGCAAGCGCGTGGCCGCGCGCGTCGGTGAGCACGCACGCGAAGTCGTTGGCCTCGTTGGAGAGGGTGGAGAACGAGGTGCGCACGATCGCCTTCGCCGCCTCGTCCACCACCGAGATGAGACGGGTCCACAGCACCTCGAGCGTGATCGCGTCGAACCGGGCGGAGGCCATGGCCCGGTATTGTCACACATCGCGGGTCAGCGCGCAGCGTGTACCGTCTCTCCCTCCCAGCTCGTCACCTGCTCGACCTGCACCACGAGGACACGACCGACGCCGCCCGGCATCTCCGTGGCGGTGGTGATGGCCTTCACCACCAGGTCGACGGACCAGTCGTCGATCACGACCTCGAGCTGGAGCTTCGGGACGAGGTCCACCCGGTATTCGACGCCGCGGTAGAACTCGGAGTGTGCCCCGTGCGCGTCGGTGCATCGGACGTCGCTCAGGGCGATGTCGGTGACGCCGACACGGGCCAGGGCCTCTCGCACGTCCTGAAAGATCCGCGGATCGATGGTGGCCTCGATTTTCCTCATGGGGGATGTTCCTCCTGCCACGAGTAGACGGCGACGACACCTCAAGGTGCCGTCCTATTCGGCCCCGACCCGGTCAACTCGCCGTCAAGGACGCCACGCCTAGATACCGTCTTGAGCCCGCCCGCGGTAATCTTGACGCCGGCTTGACCGGCCGATTGCTAGATTCGGGCTCGCGCCGAGGTCGCCGCCATCGCGATCC
>DASZJM010000720.1:0-7774 GCA_035948165.1 Candidatus Methylomirabilota bacterium | reverse complement strand
GGTCCTTCAAGCCCGCGCCCAGCTGGGCATCCAGGTCGGCGAGTTCTTCCCGCAGTCCCAGCAGTTGACCGGGTCCGTCCAGTACAACCGCACGAGCGACAGAGCCGCCAACGCCGCTTTCTTTAGCGGCGGCGGCGGCATCGAGTTCTGGCAGTCGACGATCGGGGCGCAGGCGAGCTGGGAGCTCGACTTCTGGGGACGAATCCGGCGCGGGATCCAATCGGCCGACGCCAGCCTGCTCGCCACCCTCGCGGACTACGACAACACCCTCGTCACCCTGACCGCGGACGTGGCCAACAACTACATCGCGCTTCGGACCGCCGAGGAGCGTATCCGCATCGCCCAGGAGAACATCGAGATCCAGCAGCAGACCCTGCAGATCGTCGAGGCCCGGTTCAAGTACGGCACCGTGACCCAGCTCGACCTGGAGCAGGCCCGGACCGTGCTCCTGAACACCCAGGCGACGCTGCCGACCCTCGAGACGCAGCGACGCCAGGCGCGGGATGCTCTCGCCGTGCTGCTCGGCATGGCCCCGAACGACCTCGGTGATCTGCTGGACGGCCCGTCCGCGATCCCGGTCTCGCCGCCGCAGGTCATCGTGGGCATCCCGGCCGATCTGCTGCGCCGCCGGCCCGACATCCGCAGCGCCGAACTCCAGGCGGTCGCCCAGTCGGCCCAGATCGGAGTGGCCAAGGCCGACCTCCTCCCCGCCTTCTCCCTGATCGGCCAACTGGTCCTCCTCTCGACTGATCTGGGGACCTTCAGGCTCAGCGACATGTTCCGCTGGGGCAGCCGGCAGGTCCAGATCGGCCCCTCCGTGCAGTGGAACATCCTCAACTACGGCCAGATCACGAACAACGTCCGCGTGCAGGACGCGAACTTCCAGCAGCTCCTGCTCGCCTATCAGCGATCGGTCCTCTCGGCCCAGCAGGATGTGGAGGACAACCTCTCCGCCTTCTTCCGCTCGCAGGACCGGGCCGATCTCCTGGCCAAGAGCGTCACGGCCAGCCGGTCGGCGGTCGACCTGGCCGTCCTGCAGTACCGGGAAGGCGTGACCGACTTCACCACCGTCCTAACCACTCAGCAGACGCTCCTGACCCAGCAGGACACCTTGGCCATCACGCTCGGCAACATCTCGACGGGCCTCGTCGGGGTGTACCGGGCGCTGGGGGGCGGCTGGGAGATCCGGGAGGGCGAGGACATCGTGCCGGCCGAGATCAAAGCGGAGATGCGACAGCGCACGAACTGGGGGAGGCTGCTCGCCCCCGCGGCCTACAACCTGCCGGCCTCCCGCGAGCCACAGTCGCGGCCCCGGCTTCCGGATTGGTGACGACCGTGCGGACGAAAGGCGTTCTCGGCTGCCTCGTGCTCGCCACGCTCATGACCCTGCAGGCCGGCTGCAAGGAGCAGCCGAAGCCGCAACCGCCCCCGCCCCCGAAGGTGACGGTCGCCCAGCCCGTGCAGCAGACGGTCACCGACAGCCTGGACCTCACCGGGAACAGCCAGGCCATCTACACGGTCCAGCTGGTCGCCCGGGTGGTGGGGTATCTCGAGAAGGTCCTCTTCCAGGACGGGCAGCAGGTCAAGAAGGGCCAGCCGCTCTTCGTCATCCAGCAGAACACCTACGAGGACAACCTCCGGCAGGCCGAGGCCTCGATTTTACAATTCCGGGCCCAGCTGCAGTGGACCGAATCCCAGCTGACCCGCTACTCCAACCTGATCCAGCACAACGCGGCCGCCAGGTCCGACGTCGAGAACTGGCTCTTCCAGCGGGACACCGCGGCCGCCAACCTCCGCTCCGCCGAGGCCCAGCGAGACCTGGCCAAGCTGAACCTGGACTACACCCTGGTCACCGCCCCGTTCGACGGCCGGATGGATCGACGGCTGGTGGACCCTGGCAATCTCGTCGGATCGGGAGGCAACAGCACGGTCCTGGCCCAGATCAACCAGATCGACCCGATCTACGTCTACTTCAGCATCAGCGATCTCGACCTGGCGCGGTTGCTCAAGGTCACGCGCGGAATCCCCGGCCCCACGGATGGGCGGAAGTGGCCGGTCCACGTTGGCCTGCCGAGTGAGGACGGCTATCCTCACCAGGGCTACCTCGACTTCGCCGCCATCAACCTGACGACCACCACCGGCACCCTGCTGATGCGGGGCATCCTGCCCAACGCGGACGGCAAGATCCTGCCGGGCCTCTACACCCGGGTGCGCGTGCCGCTCGAGCAACGCAGCGCCCTGCTGGTTCCCGAGGTCGCGGTCGGGCACGACCAGCAGGGCGACTATCTGCTGGTGGTGAACGACAAGAACGTGGTGGAGCGCCGCCCCGTCACGACCGGTGCCGCGGTGGAGAGCCGGCGGGTCATCACCACCGGTCTCACCGGCGGGGAGTGGGTCGTCGTCAACGGCTTGCTGAAGGCCGCGCCGGGCCGGCCGGTCACCCCCGAGCGAGAGGGCGCGCCCGGGCCGGAGACCCGTCCCTCGCCTCCAGAGAAGAAGGCGGCCCCGTGATCTCCAAGTTCTTCATCGAGCATCCGATCTTCGCGAACGTCATCGCCCTCGTCACCGTCATCGTCGGGGGGGTGTTCCTCTACGCGCTGCCCGTCGCCCAGTATCCCGAGATCGTGCCGCCGACCATCCAGGTGAGCACGCGGTATCCGGGAGCGAGCGCGGAGGTCGTGGCGGCGACCATCGGGGTGCCGATGGAGCAGGCGATCAACGGCGTCGAGAACTCCATTTACATGTCCTCGACGAGCGCCAGCGACGGCACGTACGCCCTGACCATCACCTTCGAGGTAGGGACGGACCTCGACACCTCGCTGGCTCTGGTCCAGAACCGCGTCAACACCGCCCTCTCTCAGCTGCCGGGGGGCGTCACCGCGCAGGGCGTTACGATCCTCAAGGTCTCCCCCAACATCCTGCTGGTGGCGAGCCTCTATTCCGAGAACGATCGCTACGACGAGACCTTCTTCTCCAACTACGCGATCATCAACTTGCAGAACCCCCTGGCCCGGATCCAGGGCGTCGGCCAGATCCGGATATTCGGAGCCGGCCCCTACAGCATGCGGGTCTGGCTGGACCCGAAGCGCCTGCAGACCTTCGGGATCACGACCGCCGATGTCCTGGCCGCCATCCGGGGACAGAACATCGAGGTGGTGGCCGGGCAGATCGGCGGTCCGCCGGTCCCGGAGAACCAGCCGTTCCAGTTCACGATCAACGCCCTCGGCCGGCTCTCCGATACGAGCCAGTTCGAGGGGATCACGATCAAGTCGGCCAGCGGCACCGCGCCGCAGCTCGTGCGCCTGCGCGACGTCGGCCGGGTGGAGCTGAGCCAGCAGAGCTACAGCAACTTCTCGCGATTCACCGGTCACAAGGCGGCTCAACTCGTGGTGTTCGCCCTGCCGGGCGCCAACGCCATCCAGGTCGCCGATCGCGTCTACAAGGCCATGGCCGAGATGAGCCAGCAGTTCCCCGAGGGCATGAAGTACGCGATCCGGTACGACACCACGCTCTTCGTCCGGGAAGCCATCCGCGCGGTCTACGTCACCCTGTTCATCGCGGGCGCGCTGGTGCTCGTGGTCATCCTCGTCTTCCTGCAGAACTTCCGCGGCATGCTGGTTCCCGCCACCACCGTGCCGGTCACCATCATCGGCGCCTTCATCGCCATGGCCGGGCTCGGCTTCACCGTGAACCTGATGACCCTGTTCGCCCTGATCCTGGCCATCGGCATCGTGGTGGACGACGCCATCATCATCGTGGAGAACAGCTCCTTCTACATCGAGCAGGGGATGCCGCCCAAGGAAGCGACCATCCGGGCCATGGAAGAGCTCACCGGCCCGGTGATGGGCATCACCCTGGCGCTGGTCGCGGTGTTCCTGCCCGCCGCCTTCCTGCCCGGCATCACCGGGCAGATCTTCCGCCAGTTCGCGCTCGTCATCGCCGCGACCGCCGTCATCAGCGCACTGAACGCGCTCACGTTGAAGCCGGTCCAGTGCGCGACGTGGCTCCGGCCCCGCGGCGACAAGCGGCCGAACTGGTTCTACCGCGGGTTCAACCGGGCGTTCGAGCGCGTGACCCGGGTCTACGTGGGCGTCGTCGCCCGGATGGTGAAGCACACCGTGCTCATGATCGTGCTCTTCGCCCTCATCGTCGGGGCGACCGCCTGGGGCTTCATCCGCGAGCCCACCGGGTTCCTCCCCACCGAGGACCAGGGGTACGCCGTCCTGGTGTCCATCCTGCCCGAAGGCGCGTCTCAGCCGCGATCGCGCGCGGTCGCGGAGAAGATCTCCGCGCTCCTCGAGAAGACGGACGGGCTGGCCGCATGGGTGACCATCGGCGGGTTCTCGGTCCTAGACTTCGCCAACGTCCCGAACGTCTCCACCACCTTCATCGTGTACAAGAACTGGAGCGAGCGCGGCAAGGAGCTGACCCAGGACCGGATCGTCGGCGGCCTCAACCGCAACCTCTCCGGGATCCAGGAAGCGCTGGCCTTCGTGGTGATCCCGCCACCGATTCGAGGTCTTGGGCAGACGGGAGGCTTCCAGATGATGGTGGAGGACCGCCGGAGCCTCGGCCTGAGCGAGCTCTCGCGCACCACCGCCGACCTCGTCCAGAAGGGGAACGCCAGTCCGGGCCTGCGTGGCCTCGCCGCGACCTTCAGCACGCGCAGCCCGCAGGTGTACCTGAACATCGACCGGACCAAGGCGGAATCCCTGCAGGTGCTCCCGCAGAGCATCTTCGACACGCTGCAGGCCTACCTGGGCTCCTCGTTCGTCAACTTCTTCAACAAGTTCAACCAGGTGTTCCAGGTCTACATCCAGGCCGACAACGCCTATCGTCTGCAAGCCGACGACCTGCGGCACCTCTACGTCCGAAACCAGAACGGAGACATGGTCCCGTTGAACGCCCTGATCCAGGTCCGGCAGGTGCAGGGCACCGAGCTGGTCACCCGCTACAACCTCTACCCCGCGGCGTCCATCTTCGGGTCGGCCGCTCCGGGCTTCAGCTCCGGCCAGGCCCTCGACACCATGGAGCAACTGGCCGCGCAGACGCTGCCGGAGGGCATGGCGTACGACTGGACCTCGACGAGCTACCAGGAGAAGAAGGTCGGCTACCAGGCGTACCTCATCTACGCGCTCTCCATCGTCCTGGTCTACATGGTGCTGGCCGCGCTCTACGAGAGCTGGACGTCTCCCGCCGCGGTCGTCCTCGTCGTGCCCATCGCCCTCGTGGGAGTCCTCCTGGCCCAGCTGAGCCGCGGCTACGACAACAACCTGTACACGCAGGTCGGCCTGGTCCTGATGATCGCGCTCGCGAGCAAGAACGCGATCCTGATCGTGGAGTTCGCCCGCGACCTCCACAACCGGGACGGCCTCCCCATCGCCGAGGCCGCCATCGAAGCGACCCGGCGCCGGTTCCGGCCCATCGTCATGACCTCGTTCGCCTTCATCCTGGGCGTGGTGCCCTTGATGGTCGCCACCGGAGCGGGCGCGGCCAGCCAGCAGGCCATCGGCACCGTGGTGTTCGGCGGGATGATGGCCTCGACGCTGCTGGCCATCCCGTTCGTGCCGGTGTTCTACGTGGCGCTGGAGGGCATGAGCGAGCGGATGCGGAAGGGCCGGCGGCCCCAGACCGCATCGCACGGGGAGCCGCAGCCGCCATCTCGCCCGCCCTCGGGTCCGCAGGTCGCCCCCGAGTAGGCGTGTCCTGCTTTGTCAGCGCAGTGAGGCGAGCCGCTCACCCGTTGTGGCCGGCCGCCGAGAGCCGGCGGTCCAGATCGTATGCGGCACTGATGAGCGCGAGGTGCGTGAACGCCTGCGGAAAGTTGCCGAGGTGATCGGCCTGCGGCCCCAGCTCCTCGCCGTACAGCCCCAGATGATTGGCGTAGCCCAGCATCTTCTCGAAGAAGAAGCGCGCCTTCGGTAGATCGCCCAGCCGCGACAGGCACTCCACGTACCAGAACGAGCACATCGAGAACGTACCTTCCTGGCCCGTCAAGCCGTCGGAAAAGCGATCGTCGAGGCGATAGCGGTAGACCAACGAATCGGTCACCAGCTCGCGCTCGATCGCGCGGAGGGTGGACACCCAGCGAGGGTCCGTGGGCGAGATGAAGCGAACGAGCGGCATGAGCAACGAAGACGCGTCGAGCGTGCTCGCGCCCGGATGCTGGACGAACGCGCGGCGCGACGCGTCCCAGAAGCGGTCGTAGATGTCGCGATAGATGGTGTCCCGCACCTCGTACCAACGCGACAGCGGCGCGGGAAAGGAGCGCTTGTTCGCCAGGCGAATGGCGCGGTCGATCGCAACCCAGCACATCACCCGCGAGTAGAGGAACTCCTGGCGACCGCCGCGAACCTCCCAGATACTCTCGTCCTTCTCCCGCCAGTGCGCCGCCACCCAGTCGACCAGGCGAATGACGTTCATCCACCCGTCGTGCGGGATCGGCGAGCCGTATTTGTCGTAGAGGTACACCGAGTCGAGGAGCTCGCCGTATATGTCGAGCTGGAGATGCACGTGCGCGGCATTCCCGATCCGCACCGGGCGCGAGCCCATGTACCCCTCGAGATGGGGGAGGGTCTCCTCGGGCAGATCGTGGCGACCGTCGAGACCGTACATGATCTGCAGTGAGCCGTCGGGCTTCAGCTCCTGCACGCGCGCCATGATCCACTGCATGAAGGCCGCCGCCTCTTGGGTGTAGCCGAGGCGCATCAAGCCGTAGAGAGTGAACGAGGAGTCGCGGATCCAGGTGTACCGGTAGTCCCAGTTGCGCTCTCCGCCGATCGCCTCCGGCAACCCGAAGGTAGGAGCCGCGACAATCGAGCCGTGCGCGCGCGAGGTGAGGAGCTTCAGCGTGAGGGCAGAGCGGTTTACCATCTCGCGCCAGCGCCCCCCGTAGGTGCTACGGGCGACCCAGCGCCGCCAGAAATTCACCGTCCGCTTGAAGGCATCGCTCTCGTAGTCCGGCTGGGCCGACGGCGACGGCTGCTGCGGCAGCACCACCTCGAGGACGAACCACGCCGACTTGTCGGCGCCGAGCGTAAACTCGGCCGTCGCCGCCCCCTGGTCGAGCCGCATCGGTACCGACGACCGGAGCCGCAGCGCAAGCTCCTCCGCGCCCGCGGGCCCGACGAACAACACCTCGGTGTCGCTCCGCAGCTCCGCGGTATGCGACGAGCGGGCGTAGTCGAAGCGCGGGTCGCAGCGCATCCGGAATCGCAGCTCGCCGCGCACCGTTTTCGCTCGCCGCACGAGGTTGTGCGCCTGACCGGCGTCCTCCACCGGCATGAAGTCGGAGACCTCGGCCACGCCCTCGGCGTGGAGGAAGCGGGTGAGGAGCACGTTGGTGTCGGGGAGATACAGCTGCTTGCGCGTCGCGCGCTCGAGGACCGGCGCGATTTGGAATCGCCCGCCACGCTCGGCGTCGAGGAGCGCCGCGAACACCGACGGCGAGTCGAATGACGGCAAACACAGGAAGTCGATCGACGCGTCCATGCTCACGAGCGCGACCGTGTGCAGATCGCCGATGACGCCGTATTCGCCGAGCGGCGCGTATCGGTTCGGCATGGTGGCCACCTTAGCACGTGGCGCGCGCCGCGGTCCGGGCGACCGGCGATGCCCGTGACGAGGGTCGCTTCCGGCTAGGCTCGGAGGGTCGACGACTTATCGATCGGTGGTTCCGAAGGGGGGATTCGTTCGGGCCGCCCTTCGGCACGCCCAGCCATATACCGATCTTTCGCGGATTCCTCTCGAAGCGTCAAGCATTTCCGCGATTCAG
>DASZJM010000719.1:0-9100 GCA_035948165.1 Candidatus Methylomirabilota bacterium | reverse complement strand
CCTGGGCTTCATGCTGCCGAAGGAGGTCGCGCCGATCGCGTGGGCGACCCTGATCGGCGGCGTGGTGATCCTGCTGGTGGAGTGGGGGCTGCGGGGCCGCGCGGGCCGGACCGAGGTCACCTGGGCGGTCGCGGTCGCGGTGGGCCTGGCGCAGCTGCTCGCCGCGGTGTTCCCGGGCACCTCGCGCGCGGCCTCCACCATCATGATCGCGATGCTGCTGGGCCTCGTGCGGCCCGTCGCCACCGAGTTCTCCTTCCTGGTGGGCGTGCCGACCCTGCTCGCGGCGGGCGGGTTCGAGACCCTGCACGCGCTTCGCCACCCGGAGGGGCCGCCCACCAAGTGGGGCATGCTGGCGCTGGGGACGGTGGTGTCGGCGGTGACCGCCTTCGTGGTGGTGCGCTGGCTGCTGCGCTGGATCCAGACCCACAGCTTCGTGCCGTTCGGCTGGTACCGCATCGCCCTCGGCCTCTTGATGCTCGCCCGCTTCGTCTGATTGGGGTCAGGTCTTACATTCCGACATTTTCGTGACCCGACGGAGCTTCGCCTCGCGCGAACAAAATGTCGGAATGTGAGACCCGACCCCTATTGGTACTGGCGGAGGATCTCGAGGAAGGTCTCCACCACCTTGGGGTCCCAGTAGCCGGCGTCGGTCTCGTGAATCAGGAGAGACACCGCGTCAGACCGCGAGAGCGCCGCCTTGTAGGGCCGCTCGGTGTGGAGCGCGTCGAAGACGTCGACCACCGAGATGATGCGCGCGCCGAGCGGGATGGCCTCGCCCTTGAGCCCGTCCGGGTAACCCGAGCCGTCCCACTTCTCGTGGTGGTGCCGCATGATCGGGCGCACCAGCTCCATGCTGCGCAGCCCCAGCACCAGGTCCGAGCCCGCGCCCGGGTGCGCGCGGATGCGCTCCTGCTCGATCGGATCGAGGGGCCCGGGCTTGAGCAGGATCCCGTCGGGCACCGCGATCTTCCCGAGGTCGTGCAGGTAGCCGCCGAGCCGGAGCGCCCGCACCATGTCGTGGTCGAGGCCGAGGGCCTCGCCGAGGGCCACCGCGTAGCGTGAGAGGCGATCGCAGTGGCCGAGGGTGTAGGGATCGCGCGCCTCGATGGTCAACGCCAGCGTGGTGATGACCGCCTCCGCCCGCTCGAGCTGGCCCAGCAGCAGCTTCACCCGCAGCAGCGCCGCGAGGCGGGTGCGCAGCTCGACGAACTCCACCGGCTTGGTGAAGAAGTCGTCCGCCCCCGCCGAGAGCCCGGCTACCCGCGCCTCCAGGTCGCCCACCGCGGTGAGGATCACCACCGGCATCAGCTCGTAGCGCGGGTCGGCCTTCAGGCGCGCGCACAGCTCGATGCCGCTCATCGCCCCCAGGTGCACGTCGGTCAGCACCAGGTCCGGGCTCACCACGTTGAGCGCGTCGAGGGCCTGCTCGGCGGAGGCCGCCATCAGCAGCCGGTAGCCGAGGGCGCCCAGCAGCCCCGAGAGGACCTCGCGGATGTGGGGCTCGTCCTCGACCACCAGGATGGTGGGCCGCTCCGGGATCGCGCCCAGCGAGAGATCGAGCCTATCGGTCATCGATCGCCCGTGCCATCCACGCCAGCACGTCCTTGAACGGCTGCTCCCACCCGTCCTCCAGCATCAGCATGTGCCCGTGGCCGGCCGCCTCCTGGTACTCCGAGCCGTAGCGGCGCGCGATGCGGCGCTGGAGCGCGGCCGGGGTGATGCGATCGTCCTCCGCCCCCACCACCAGGGTCGGGCAGCGCACCGCCGCCGCGTCCACCGCGATTCCGCCGAGGGCCAGCTCGCGGGTGGCCCGGCCCGACTCCGGCCCGAAGCGCGGAAAGGCCCACTCGCGCTGCTCGGAGCTCATGCGGTTGAGACAGAGGGCGTCGGCGTGCGCGCGGCTCACCGTGAAAGCGCGCCCGGTCAGGATCGCGGGCACGTAGCGGATCGCGCGCGCGAGCACTGGCCATTCGACGCTCACGATCCCGCGCGGCGGCGCGCTGGTCATGAACACCGCGGCCGCGACCCCGCCGCCCTCGGCCGCCTTCTGGGCGATCAGGCCGCCCATCGAGTGGCCGACCAGCACCGCGTCCCCGAGCTCCCCGAGGCAGCGGCGGACGTCGTCGACGTAGTCGAGGAAGGACACGCGCTCGAGCCCGCCCGGGGCCGGGCTTTCCCCGTGGCCGCGCAGGTTGACCGCCCACGCGTCCCAGCCGGACTGGGCCGCCGCGTAGAGATAGTTGCGCAGGTACCAGCTCCCGCCCCACATGCCGTGGACGAAGAGGACGGACCGGGAGTGGGCCCGTCCCGCGGGGGCGGCGTGCTCGAGGACCAGGTCGCCGATGCGCTCGCTCACGGTGAGGACGGTATCTTACGCCAACCGGGAATCCCGCGGGGGGTGGTCACGGAGCGGGGCGGGCCGATCAGGCCGCGGCGTTGAGGCGGACGGTCTCCACCACCAGGCCGGCGGTGAGCACCAGGTCGCGCACGTCGACCCACTCGTTGACGGTGTGGATCTCGCGCATGCCGCAGGCGAGATTGGCGACCTCGAGCCCGCGCTCCGCGAAGACGTTGGCGTCCGAGCCGCCGCCGGTGGAGCGGGTCGGGCAGGTGCGGCCGGTGGCGACCGCGGCCCCCTGCACCAGGCGCACGATGGAGGCGTCGTCGCGGACGTCGAGCCGCGAGTACTGACGGTCGACCTGCGCCTCGACCCGCGCCTGGTAGCTCCGATCGCCCACCCGCACCGAGTGCCGGCGCACCGCATCGTCGAAGCAGCGTCGCATGTGCTCGGTCTGGGCCTCGAGCTTCTCCACGCTCAGGCTCCGCGTCTCCCCGCGCACCGTCACCATCGCGGGCACGATGTTGGTGGCGAGGCCGCCCTGGATGAGCCCCAGGTTCGCGGTGGTCTCCGCGTCGAGGCGCCCGAGCTTCATCGCCGCGATGGCCTCGGCCGCGATCCGGATCGCGCTCATCCCCTGCTCCGGGCAGATGCCGGCGTGGGCGGGCAGCCCGTGCACCGTGAAGGCCATGCGGTTGGCCGCGGGCGCGCGGGTGATCAGCTCGCACACCCCGTCCACGTCGAGGACCAGCCCGCGCCGCGCCCGCAGCCGGCCGGTGTCGAAGTGCTTGGCCCCGAGCAGGCCGTACTCCTCGCAGATGGTCAGCACCACCTCGATGTCGCCGTGCGGGATCGACTTCTCGCGGAGCACCCGGATCGCCTCCAGGATCGCCACCACTCCCGCCTTGTCGTCGCCGCCCAGCACGCTGGTGCCGTCGGTGCGGATCACGTCGCCCTCCACCACCGGGTGGATCTTCTCGGCCGGCCCCACCGTGTCCATGTGGCCGGAGAGCAGGAAGGGCGGCGCGCCCGCGGTGTTGCCCGGGAAGCGCGCCAGGAGGTTGCCGGTGTTGCCCTCGATCTTCTCCCCCGCGCCGTCGACCTCCACGCTGGCGCCCATCCCTTTCAGGATGGCCTCCAGGCGCCGTGCGATGGTGCCTTCGCGCTTGGACGGGCTCGAGATCGACGCGAGCTCGAGGAATTCTTCCTTCAGGCGGGCCGCGTTGATCATGGAGCCGTCCTCTGGGACGCGAGATGGTGGAGCAGGAAGCGCCGGCTCTGCTCGAGGGCCTCGCGCCGGTGGTCCGGATCGGAGAGGCGGTGGTCCGCCCCCGCGATGACGTGGAGCGCGCGCGGCTCCGCGGCGCGCTCGAAGAGCCGCCGCCCGTGGGCGGGCGGGACCACCTCGTCGCGGTCGGCCTGGATGACCAGCACCCGGGCCACGCCCGCGGGCGCCTCGTCCCGATCGCCGCGAAGGACCTCGGCGACGAGGGCCCGTCCCGCCTGCTCGGGGTCGGCGCCGGGGAGCTCGCGCAGCGACACCGGCGCGTTCCAGGTGACCACCGGGAGCGGCGCGCCGCCCGCGCGGGCCGCCGCGGCCCAGAGCGCCACGTACCCGCCCAGGCTCGATCCGAGCAGTCCGAAGCGGCCGTTCAGCTCGGGCAGCTTGGCGAGGTGGTCGAGCACGCCCTCGAGGTCGGCCACGCGCGTCTCGATGGTCGCGTCCTCGTGGCGCCCGCCGGATTCACCGCTGCCCCGGAAGTCGAAGCGCGCGAGGGCCAGGCCCGCCGCGGGGAGCTCCCGGCCGAGGAGGAGGTACTTGTCGCTGTCCTTGGAGGCGCCCATGCCGTGGCAGGCCACCACGCAGGGCCAGGGGCCGGGCCCGTCCGGGAGATGGAGCACCCCCGCGACCTCGGCGGCGCCGACGGTGACGCGGAAGCGGGACTCGCTCACGCCCAGACGAGATCGAAGAGGCGGCAGGTATTGACGGTGAGCTGGTACGTTGCCTCGTCCGCCGGCAGCCGCTTGATCTTGGCCACCTCTTCCGCGACCCGCGCCACCAGCCACGGGCCCGAGGTGACGTTCTCGAACTCGCCCTGGTACGGCCAGGGCGCGTCGCTCTCCACCAGCAGGGACTCGATCGGCACCGCCTCCACCATCTCGCGGTCGCGCGCCCGGTAGACCACGTCCGGGGTGACCGAGATCAGGTAGCCCGCGTCGACGATCTCGCGGGTGACCTCGGCGCTCGCCTTGTGCCAGTGGAACACCGCGCGCTCGACGCTCCGGCGCTTCAGCGCGGCCAGCGCGTCCGCCGCCGCGCCGTGGGGCGCGTGCAGGATGACCGGGAGGTCGTAGCGGAGCGCGAGGTCGATCAGCCGGTCGAGGCGCTCGCGGCCGAGCCGGCGGACCGCGTCGGGATCGGCGGCGCCGCCGAGGCCGTACCAGGGCAGCCCGATCTCGCCCACCGCGACCAGGCGCGAGTGGTGGGCGTGGATCTGGGTCTCGACCGCTTCCAGGTCCGCCGGAGTCAGCGTCCACTCGGGATGGAAGCCGAGCGCGGGCCAGACGCCCTTGCCGTTCTCGAGCGCGGCCTGCAGGGTGCGCTCGTTCGTGGCCGCGTCGCAGCCGACCGCCACCACGCCCCACACGTCGTGCTCGGTGGCGCGGATGACCGTGCCCCGGACGTCCGCGAAGGCCGGATCGTGCAGGTGGCAGTGGCTGTCGATGATCATGCCGCGCGGCGTCTCCTCAGGCACCCGCCACCGTCATCCGCCCGATGAGGAGCGTCGGCGCGCTGGTGCGGTCCCGGAATACGAGGTCGTTTCCCACTCCCTCGACGGCGTGCAGCATGTCGAGCAGGTTGCCGGCCACCGTGATCTCCTCCACCGGGTAGGCCAGCTCGCCGTTCTCGATCCACATTCCCACCGCGCCCCGCGAGTAGTCGCCGGTGACCCCGTTGACCCCGAAGCCGATCAGCTCGGTGACGTAGAGGCCGTTCTTCACGCTGCGGATCAGGTCCGCCGGGTCGCGGTCGCCCGCGGCCAGGTAGAGGTTGGTGGTCGACACGCTCACTCCGCTGCCGTCGCGGGCCCCGTGATGCGTGGACGGCAGGCCGAGCTTGCGCCCGCTGTAGGTGTCGAGCAGGTAGGAGCGGAGCGTGCCCTGGTCGACCACCACGGTGCGGCGCACCGGGAGCCCCTCGCCGTCGAAGGGGCGGGAGCCGAGCGCCCCCGGCACGGTGCCGTCGTCGACGATGGTGACCGAGGGCGCCGCGATCCGCTCCCCGAGCTTGCCCACCAGGAAGGACGCGCGCCGGTAGAGCGCCGGCCCCGACGCCGCGCCCGCGATGTGCCGCACCAGCGAGGCGGCCATCTCCGGATCGAAGACGACCGGCACCTCGGCGGTCTTCACCCGGCGGGCGCCCAGGCGGCGCACCGCCCGGCGCGCCGCGATCCGGCCGATCTCCTCCGGGTCGTCCAGGCGCGAGCGCCGGCGCGTCACGTGGTACCAGGAGTCGCGCTGCATCTCCGCGTCGCGGGTGGCGACCGGGGAGGCCGAGAGGCTGAACGAGGAGGTCGCGTACTCGCCGGAGAAGCCGTGGCTGGTCGCGTAGGCGTAGCGGGCGCGCCGGTCCCCGAAGTCGCCGCCCTCCGAGTTGGTGATGCGTGGGTCCGCCGCGAGCGCGGCCGCCTCGCAGCGCCGGGCCAGCTCGATCTTCTCCTCGGGCGGGATGTCGTGGCCGCCGGGATCGCGGAGATCGAGGTCCGGGATCTCTCGGGCGAGCAGGGCCGCGTCGGGCAGCCCCGCCATCTCGTCCGGGCTCGTGACGCGCGCGAGCGACACCGCCTCGTCGACCAGCCGGGTCATCGCCTCGGGCGACAGGTCCGAGGTGGAGGCGGCCGCCACCGACTTGCCCACGAAGACGCGCAGGGCCATGTGCTGCTCGCGCGCGTGCTTGACGGTGTCCACCTGGCCCAGGCGCACCTGGGCCGAGAACGACTGGTCTTCCACCACGAACGCGTCGGCCTCGGTGGCGCCCTTGCGGGTCGCCTGCTTCAGGAGGTCGGCGAGGCGATCCTGCATGCGGCTCAGACCTGGGTCCCGCCGACGGTCATCCCGTCGATGCGGATGGTCGGCAGTCCCACCCCGACCGGCACCGACTGGCCGTCTTTGCCGCAGGTGCCCACGCCTTCGTCGAGCTTGAGATCGTGGCCGACGCGACTCACCCGGGTGAGCGCCTCCGGCCCGTTGCCGATGAGGGTCGCGCCCTTCACCGGCTTGGTGACGCGGCCGTCCTCGATCAGGTAGGCCTCGCTCGCCGAGAACACGAAGCGGCCGCTCGTGATGTCGACCTGGCCGCCGCCGAAGTTCACCGCGTAGAGGCCCTTCGGCACGCTGCGGATGATGTCGGCGGGCTCGTCCTCTCCGGCCAGCATGAAGGTGTTGGTCATGCGCGGCATCGGCGGGTGCGCGTACGACTCGCGCCGCCCGTTGCCGGTGACCTCCATGCCCATCAGGCGCGAGTTGAGCCGGTCCTGCATGTAGGCGCGCAGGACGCCCTTCTCGATGAGGACGTTGCGACGGGTCGGCACGCCCTCGTCGTCCACGTTGAGCGAGCCGCGCCGGTTGGCGATGGTGCCGTCGTCGACCACCGTGACCAGCTCCGAGGCCACCGGCTGGCCCAGTCGGCCGGAGAAGGCGGAGGTCTTCTTGCGGTTGAAGTCGCCCTCGAGCCCGTGCCCCACCGCCTCGTGTAGCAGGATGCCGGGCCAGCCCGGCCCCAGCACCACCGTCATCTCCCCGGCGGGGGCGTCCACCGCCCCGAGCTTCATGAGCGCCTGGCGCACCGCCTCGGAGGCGAAGCGCTGCCAGCGGTCCTCTTCCAGGAAGAAGTCGAAGCCCACCCGGCCGCCGCCACCGTGGCTGCCGATCTCACGCTTCGCGCCGTCCTCCACGATGACCGTGATGTTGAGGCGGGTGAGCGGCCGCACGTCGCCGACCGTCCAGCCGGATGGGGTCGCGATCATCACCACCACGTCCTCGCTGCCCAGGGTGGCGATGACCTGACGCACCCGCGGATCCAGCGCGCGCGCCGCCGCGTCCATGCGCCCCAGGAGCTTGAGCTTGCGGTCGAGATCGGCCGCGATCGGGGGCTCGGCCAGGCTGTAGAGGTCGTGGGGGGCGCCGTCACCGCCCACCGCCACCACCGCGGAGGATGACGCGCGGTCGGCGATGGCGCGGGCCTGGCGCGCCGCCTCCTCGAGGTTGGGGAGCGCGAGGTCGTCGGTGTGGGCGTAGCCGGTGCGCTCGCCGGACTGGGCGCGGATACCCGCCCCCTGGCTCACGTGGCGGGCCGCCTTCTTCACCGCGCCCTCCTCCAGCACCAGCTCCTCGCTGACGCGGTACTCGAGGTAGAGGTCGGCGTGATCGACCCGGCCGGCGAGGGTCGAGCCCAGCAGCCGCTCCATCGTCCCGGCATTCAGTCCGAACCGATCGGCAAAGAAGCGCTCCGGGCGCGCTAGCATCTCTCTCTCCTGGGAGTCTCTCTAAAGCGGTTCATCCTAGCATCGGGCTCAGGCTGGGCCGCCATGTTTAGTACGAGTCCTCGTCTTGATCACGTTGCTTTTGATTATCGCAGATATGTCCACGCCTTGCCGCCGCCGCACTCAGACTCGCGTCGAGATTCAGTCGCGCGCGTCGAGGGCCTGCTGCACGAGCTCGTGCACGGTCCGGAGTCCGCTCAGCAGCGCGGGGCCCGGACTGAGCAGCGTGGCCCCGTCCACCTCGTGCACGCGGCCCTCCCGCACCGCGCTGATCCGGTCCCAGCCGGGCCGGCCGCGCACCAGCTCGAGGTCGGCGGGCTTGCCGCACCAGGACACGAGGATGATCTGGGGATCGCGCCGCGCCACCTCGGCCGCGTCGACCACCCGCTCCCGCGCGCTCCGGCGATCGCGCAGCTCCGCGAACACGTCGCGGCCGCCGGCCAGCTCGATCAGCTCGGAGACCCACCGGATGCCGACGATCAGCGGGTCGTGCCACTCCTCGAAGTACACTCGGGGCCGGTCGGGCCACATGGTGGAGAACTCGCGCACCTGGTTGATCTCGTCGTGCATGTCGGCGACGAGCGCGCGCGCCGCCTCCTCCGTCCCGAGGAGGCCGCCCACCATCAGGATGGACTGGAGGATCTCGTCGATCGAGCGGGGGTTGGTGCAGAGGACCGGCAGGCCGGCCCGGATCAGCTCGGCGGTGACGTCGGCCTGGAGGTCGGAGAAGGCGAGCACCAGGTCCGGCTCGAGGGCGAGGATGCGGTCGACCCGGAAGGTGGTGAAGCCGCCGACCCGGGGCTTGTCGCGCGCCTCGGGCGGACGGTGCGCGGTGCCGGGCACGCCCACCACCCGCTCCCCCGCCCCGAGCGCGTAGCAGATCTCCACGTGCTCGGCGCTCAGGCAGACGATGCGCCGCGGCAGCGCGACCGGCGACTTGCCGTACATCTACTCCTTGGCCTGGTAGAGCTCGGTCTTCGAGATGGAGCGCTGGAAGGCGAGGTAGGCTCCCTTGGTCATGCGCGGCGTCCACGACTTCAAGATGTCGCGCGCTCCGTCCGCGTCGCCCCACAGCAGGTCGACCGCCATCAGGGCGAGCTGCTTGGCCGGCTCCACGTAGGCCACCTTGGGATCCGCGATCGCGTAGTCGGCGCCGTGGCCGCTGCCCACCGCCCCGCCCATGTACGGATGAAGCGTCGGCATCACGTGGGAAATATCG
>DASZJM010000718.1:0-6551 GCA_035948165.1 Candidatus Methylomirabilota bacterium | reverse complement strand
AGGCGCCCGAGCTCATCGGGGTGGCGCGCTACGAGCCGACCGAGCGGCCGGACACCGCCGAGATCGCGTTCGTGATCCAGGACGGCTGGCAGAACCGCGGGCTCGGCCGGATCCTGCTCAATGAGCTGCTCGCCGCCGGGGAGGCGCGCGGCGTACGTTTCTTCCGCGCCTACGTGCTGGCGAGCAACATGCGCATGCTCGATCTGCTCGCGCGCTACACCGACGTGCAGGAGCGGCGGATGGAGAGCGGCGTGGTCAACCTCCTGCTGGCGCGCCGCGCCGGCGACGCGGGCGCGCCCGGCCCCACGCGCTGATCGGCCGCGGGCGGCTCCGGCCGCTCAGGCCGCGAGCTGCCGCCGCGCCCGCGCGATCACCCCGACCGCGGAGGCGCCGAACATCCCCGCGATCAGCAGCCCCACCGCGATGTCGGGCCAGGCCGACCCGAGCAGCCCCACACCCGCGCTCGCCAAGGGCCTGATCATGGCCGCCTTCGGAATCGGGGTGCTCGCCGAGGTGGGGGCGAAGCTCAGCCGGGGGCTGATGCCCGCCGCCGACGTCATGGGCTCGATCGGCCTCCTCGCGCTCGCGGCCAACGCGCTCTGCCTGGCCCTGCTGTGGCGGCACCGGGCCGACGACCTCAACATGCGCTCCGCCTTCGTGTGCTCGCTCAACGACGTGGCCGGCAACGCGGGCGTGCTGCTGGCGAGCGTGGGCGTGGGGCTGCTCGGGTCGGCCTGGCCCGACATCGCGGTCGGGCTGCTGATCGCGGGGATGTTCGGCGCCTTCGCGGTGGGGGTGATCGCGCGGGCGCGGCGGCAGCTCGCCGCCTGAGCGGGCGGGAGTCGCCCGGGCCCGATCAGCGCGTCGGGCCCGGCGCGCCCGCGTCGCCGGCGCGGCGCGCCCGCAGGCTGTTGATCACGCCGCTCTCCATTCTCCGCTCCTGCACGTCGGTGTAGCGCGCGAGCAGATCGAGCATGCGCACGTTACTCGCGAGCACGTAGGCGCGGAAGCGGCGCACGCCGCGCGCCTCCGCGGCGGCGAGCAGGTCGCCCAGCATGATCCGGCCAAGTCCTCGGTTCTGCCAGCCGTCCTGGATCACGAACGCGATCTCGGCGGTGTCCGGCCGCTCGGTCGGCTCGTAGCGCGCCACCCCGATGAGCTCGGGCGCCTCCCGGGGCCCGAGCTCGGCCAGGAGAGCGAGCCGCCGCTGGTAGTCCACGTTGGCGAGCAGGTGGGCCCAGTCGGGCGGCAGGCGCTGCATCACGGTGAAGAACCGCTGGTAGGCGGTGTGCTGGCTCAGCCGATCGTAGAAGGTGATCAGGCGGTCCTGGTCCGGGGGCTGGATGGGCCGCAGCCGGATCCGCGATCCGTCCCGGAGAGTGACCTCCCGCTCGAGCTCCGCGGGATACGTGCTAGATCACCCCGAGCGCGCGGCCGACCTTCACGAACGCGGCCACCGCGCGATCCAGGTCCGCGTCCGTGTGGGCCGCGCTCACCTGGACCCGGATGCGCGCCTGGTCCCGCGGCACCACCGGGTAGGAGAAGCCCACCACGTAGATGCCCTCCTCGAAGAGGTCGGCGGCCATCCGCTGGGCGAGGCGCGCGTCGCCCAGCATGATCGGCACGATCGGATGCTCGCCGGGGCGCAGGCCGAAGCCGGCCGCGGTCATGGCCGCGCGGAACCGCTCCGTGTTGGCCGCGAGCCGATCGCGCAGCGCGGTCGAGCGCGAGAGGAGGGCCAGGCCCTCGAGGGCCGAGCACACCAGGGCCGGAGGCAGGGTGTTCGAGAAGAGGTAGGGGCGGGAGCGCTGGCGCAGCAGCGCCACGATCTCGGCCCGGCTCGCGGTGAAGCCGCCGCTGGCCCCGCCGAGCGCCTTGCCGAGCGTGGAGGTGACGATGTCCACGTGCCCGGCCACCCCGCAGTGCTCCGGAGTCCCGCGGCCGGTGGGCCCGAAGAAGCCGGTGGCGTGGCTGTCGTCGACCATCACGAGCGCGTCGTGGCGCTCGGCCAGGTCGCAGATGCGGGCCAGCG
The DNA here is from genome assembly GCA_035948165.1 of Candidatus Methylomirabilota bacterium. Classification (GTDB taxonomy): domain Bacteria; phylum Methylomirabilota; class Methylomirabilia; order Rokubacteriales; family CSP1-6; genus CAMLFJ01. The sequence goes on along the minus strand of DASZJM010000718.1, from coordinate 4,519 downwards.
GCGCCACGTCGCCGTCCATGGAGAAGACCCCGTCGGTGGCGATCAGCCGGGTCCGGGCGGATCGGGACGCGATCAGGAGCCGCTCGAGCTCGTCCATGTCGCCGTGGGCGTAGCGCTGGCGCTGGGCCCGGCAGAGGCGGACCCCGTCGATGATCGAGGCGTGGTTGAGCGCGTCCGAGATGATCACGTCGGGCTCGTCGAGGAGGGTCTCGAAGAGGCCGCCGTTGGCGTCGAAGCAGGAGGTGTAGAGCACCGCGTCGTCCATGCCGAGGAACGCGGCGATCGCCGCCTCGAGGTCCTTGTGGATGGTCTGGGTGCCGCAGATGAAGCGCACGCTGGCGAGACCCAGGCCCCAGCGGGCGAGGCCCTCCTGCGCGGCGCGCACCAAGCCCGGGTCGTCGGCGAGCCCGAGGTAGTTGTTGGCGCAGAAGTTGAGGACCTCGCGTCCGCCCACCGGGACGTGGGCGCCCTGCGGCCCCTCGACGATCCGCTCGCCCTTCCAGAGTCCGGCCTCGCGGATGGTGTCGAGCTCGCCGCGCAGCCGCGTCTTGATCGGAGCGTACATGGATGATCCTCCCGGAGGTCAGCGCGGCGGGTAGCGCCGCCGGATGTTCGGGGTGAGGTAGTCCTGGAACGCCCGCTTCAGATCGTAGGCGGGGAGGAAGCCCCAGTCGCGCCGGGCGCGGTCGTCGTCGACGTCCTCCGGCCACGAGTCGATCACCGTCTGGCGGCGCGGGTCCGGCGCGAACGTGACGCGCGCGTCCGGGAAGGCGCGGCGCACGAGATCCGCCAGCTCGCCCGCGCTCGGGTTGAAGGCGGCCACGTTGTAGACCACCCCGGTGAGCGACGCGGCGGGCGCGTCCAGCAGGGCGAGCAGGGCCGAGATCGCGTCCGGCATCGCCATGAACGGGATGCGGGTGTCCTCGCGGACGAAGCAGGCGTAGGGGCGACCTTGAGCCGCCGCGTGGATCATCTCCGGCGCGTAGTCGCTGGTGCCCCCGCTCGGCAGGGTGAAGGCGGAGAGCAGCCCGGGGAAGCGGATCGCCCGGAAGTCGACCCCGCTCGGCTCCGCCGCCGCGAGCTGTCGGTAATGGCGCGCGAAGTAGCGCCCGAGGTGCTCGCAGTAGAGCTTGTTGCAGCCGTACATCGTGACCGGCTCGAGCGAGGTGTGCTCCGCCACGCGGCCCGCCGCGTGCTTGGCCTCGCGGCTCGCGAAGCCGTAGACCGCGATCGAGCTGGGGAAGACGAACTTGACCGGGTGGCCGAGCGAGCGCGCCTCGTCGACGGCCAGGTGGAGGAGGTTGAGCGTGCCCTGCACGTTCACCTCGTGGGCGGTCTCCGGGACGAACTCGGCGCGGGTCGAGAGGAGCGCGGCGAGGTGGAAGATCACCGGGATCTCGAACTCGCTGCGCAGCCGTTCGAGCAGGTGCCGGTCCAAGATGTCGCCGATCTGGGTGACCAGGCAGCGCCGCGCCACCTCGTCGGGGATGCCACGGGCGTCGACGCCCAGGACGTCGTGAACGCCCTGGGCCGCGAGCTGGAGGATGAGGCCGTGCCCGACCTCGCCTCCCGCCCCGGTCACGAGGACTACCGGCTTGCGCGCCACGCTCAGGCTCTCCGAATCGAGCATAGCAGGGAGAGGCGCGCTATCATCGCGTCGAGACGCCATGACCCCGATCCCGGGCTCGCTCACCCCGTTCCTCGACCCGGTCAGCGTGGCGGTGATCGGGGCGTCGCGCGACCCGTTCAAGGTCGGCGGCGCCGTCGTCGCCAACCTGCGCTCGGCCGGCTTCCCGGGCCGCATCATCCCCATCAACTCGCGCGCGAGCACGGTGCAGGGCCTGGCCGCCGCGCCGCGGCTCGCCGACGTCGAGGGGCGGGTGGACCTGGCCGTGATCGCGGTGCCCGCGGTCGACGTGCTCCCCGCGCTGGGGCAGTGCGTGACCAAAGGGGTCGGCGGCGCGGTGGTGATCTCGGCCGGCTTCCGGGAGCTGGGCGGCGAGGGCGCGCGGCGGGAAGCGCAGCTGCGCGAGTGGCTGCGCGGCCAGCCGATCCGCGTGCTCGGCCCCAACTGCCTCGGCTGGATCCGGCCCGCGCGCCGGCTCAACGTCACGTTCGCCCCCGGGATGCCGGAGCCGGGCGGCATCGCCTTCGTCTCCCACTCCGGGGCGGTGGCGGTGGCCATCCTCGACTGGGCGCGCGACCGCCGCGTCGGGTTCTCGCTCTTCGCCTCGCTCGGCAACCAGGCCGACGTCAACGAGAGCGACCTGCTGGACGCGGCGGCCCGCGACGACGAGACGCGCGTGATCGCGGGCTACATCGAGGGCGTGGCCGACGGCCCGCGCTTCCTCGACGCGCTCCGCCGGGCCGCCGCCATCAAGCCGGTGGTGCTGCTGAAGGCGGGCCGCTCCCCCGAGGGCACGCGGGCGGTCTTCTCCCACACCGGTGCGCTCGCCGGCTCCGACCGGGCCTTCGACGCGGCGGCGCAGCAGGCGGGCGCGCTGCGCGTCGACACGGTGGCCGAGCTGTTCGACACCGCGCGCGGCCTCGCGAGCCAGCCGCTCCCGCGCGGCCGCCGCCTGGTGGTGGTGACGAACGGCGGCGGGCTCGGCATCGTGGCCACCGACGCGGCGCGCACCGCGGGGTTCACGATGGAGCCGCCCCCCGAGCCGCTGCGCCGGCGCCTCGCCGAGGGGCTCCCGGCGATGGCGGGCCTCGGCAACCCGGTGGACCTGGTGGGCGACGCGGACGCGCGCCGCTACGGCCACGCGCTCCACACCCTCGGCAGCGACGGCGCCGACGCGATGCTGGTGCTCCTGACCCCGCAGGCCACCACCGACGCGGCCAGCGTGGCCCGCACCATCGCGGCCGCGACGCAGGGGTGGTCGATCCCGGTGGTGGCCGCCTTCGTCGGCGGCGCGCGGGTGGCGCCCGGCGTGCGCACGCTCGAGGAGGCCCACATTCCCTGCTACGCGTTTCCCGAGCCGGCGGTGAAGACGCTGGCCGGCATGGCGCGCCTGGGCGAGTACCGGCGGACCGCCGCGGGCCGCTTCGTGCCGTCCGTCGCGCCCGCCGCCGCGCGCGCGTGGCTGGCCGAGCGGGGCGCCGCGCCGGGGCCGCGGCTGCTCGCGATGGCGGAGCTGCGCCCGCTGCTGGCCGCCTACGGCGTGGTGTGCCTCGACGGCGGGGCGGCCGCGGCACCGGCGGGCCAGGAGCTGCTGCTGGGCGGGGTGCGCGACGGGCAGTGGGGCTCGGTGCTGATGGTCGGGCTGGGCGGCCTCTACGTCGAGGTGCTGGGCGACACCACCGTCCGCCTGGCCCCGGTCTCGCCCGAGGAGGCGGCCGCGCTGCTCGACGAGCTGCGGATCGCGCCGCTCCTACGGGGGCCTCGCGGCGGGGTTGCGGTGGACCGCGCCGCGCTGGCCGGCGTCATCAGCCGGTTCTCGCAGCTCCTCGTCGATCTGCCCGAGCTAGCCGAGATCGAGATCAACCCGCTGCGGGCGACACCCGACGGGGCGGTCGCGGTGGACGCGCGCGCCCACATCGGCGGCTAGGCGATGGCCCACCGCCCGCGCCGCATCGTGGTGGGAGTGGACGGCTCGCCCCACTCGCGCCGGGCCGTCGCGGTCGTCGCCCGCCTCGCGCCGGCGCGCGGCGGGACGGTCACCTGCGTGCGGGTGATCGAGCCGGCGCGGCTGCCCTCGATGCCGCTCGTGCCCGCCGCGTTCCGCGCCCGCATCGCGAGCGGAGCCGCCGCCCTCGAGCGGAGCCGTCGCGCGGCCGCCCAGCGCCAGGTCGACGCCGCGGCGGCCGCGCTCCGGCGCGCCGGCTGGCGCGCGCGCGGGGTCGTGCGGGTCGGGGTTCCGCTGCCCGAGCTGCTGGCCGCGATGCGGGCCGCGCGGGCCGACCTCCTGGTCGTCGGGACGCGCGGCGCGGGCGCGCTCCGGCACTTCCTGCTCGGCAGCGTCGCGGACGGCGCGCTCAAGCGCGCGCCGGTCTCGGTGCTGGTGGCCCGGTGAGTGGCAGGCGCCGCGGCCCCGTGGCAGACTGACGCCGGGAGGTATCAGCCATGTCGACGACGCCACGCCCCGCATCGGGAAGCCGCCCGCCCGGCTGGCAACAGGAGCACGCCCGTCGCTATGTCGAGAGCGGCGGCCGCGACGGCCACATCTGGGAAGGCGTGACCACGCTGCTGCTGACGACCACCGGCCGGCGCTCCGGCCAGGCCCGGACGACCCCCCTGATCTACGGCCGCGACGGGGATCGCTACGTGGTGGTGGCCTCGCGCGGCGGCGCGCCCCAGCACCCCGCCTGGTACGAGAACCTCGCCGCGCACCCGGAGGTGACGGTGCAGGTGATGGCCGATCGCTTCAAGGCCCGCGCGCGCACCGCCTCGGCGGCGGAGCGGCCCGCGCTCTGGAAGACGATGGCTGCGATCTGGCCGCCTTACGACGAGTACCAGGCGAAGACCTCGCGGACGATCCCGGTCGTCGTTCTCGAGCGCGCCTGAGGCGGCCCC
>DASZJM010000717.1:0-8854 GCA_035948165.1 Candidatus Methylomirabilota bacterium | reverse complement strand
CGCAGGAGGCTCGCGTCCTTGCCGGAGAGCCCGACCGCGCGGCCCCCGTGCAGGTTGATCAGGCCCACGATCTCCTTGTTGATCTTGCCGACCAGCACCATCTCGACGATCTGGACGGTCTCCTCGTCGGTGACCCGCATCCCGCCCACGAAGCGCGGCTCCTTGCCGAGGCGCTTCATGAGGGCCCCGATCTGCGGCCCCCCGCCGTGCACGATCACCGGACGGATGCCGACCAGTCGGAGCAGCAGCACGTCCTGGGCGAACTGCTCCTTGAGGTCGGCCTGCTCCATCGCCGCGCCCCCGTACTTGATCACCAGGGTCTTGCCCTGAAAGGCGCGGATGTACGGCAGCGCCTCGATCAGGACCTCGGCGCGCTGGATCATCTCGGGAATCGCCATCGTGTGCCCGTCCGCCCCTATAAGATGTAGCGGGAGAGATCCTCGTCCTTCACCACGTCGGCCAGGTGCGCGTTCACGTACTCCGCGTCGACCACGAGCTCCTGTCCGCTCATGCCGGGCGCGTCGAAGGACACGTCCTCCAGCAGCCGCTCCATCACCGTGTACAGTCGCCGGGCGCCGATGTTCTCGGCCCGCTGGTTCACGGTGCTCGCGATCTCCGCGATGGCCTCGACCGCGTCGTCCGTGAAGCGCAGCGTCACCCCTTCGGTCCTCAAGAGCTCGACGTACTGCCGGGTCAGGGCGTTTTGAGGCTCGCTCAGGATGCGGATAAAATCGTGCCGCGTCAAGGGCTCCAGCTCCACCCGGATGGGGAATCGGCCCTGCAGCTCGGGGATGAGGTCGGCCGGCTTGGCCACGTGGAACGCCCCCGCCGCGATGAACAGGATGTGATCGGTCCGGACCATCCCGTACTTGGTGGTCACCGTCGAGCCCTCCACGATCGGCAGGAGGTCCCGCTGCACGCCCTCCCGCGAGACGTCGGGCCCCCGCCCGCTCTCGCGGCCCGCGATCTTGTCGAGCTCGTCGAGGAAGACGATGCCGGAGTCCTCCACCCGCCGGATCGCCTGGCCCACCGCCTCGTCGACGTCGACCAGCTTCTGGGCCTCCTCCTGGGCGAGGAGCCGCCGCGCCTCCGCGATCTTGACCCGCCGGCGCCGGGTCCGCCCCGGCATGAGGTTCGAGAGCATGTCCTTCAGGTTGATCCCGATCTCCTCCATCCCCTGCCCGGGGAGCAGCTCCAGCATCGGGCCCCCCTGCGCCTGCACGTCCATCTCGATGATCCGATCGTCGAGCTTGCCGGAGCGGAGCTGGGCGCGGAGCTTGTCCCGGGTGGCGTCGCGCGAGGCGTCGGGGGAGACCTCCTCGAGGGTGCCGCTCACGAACGCCTCGCCCGGGCGACGGGGCAGCAGCAGGTCGAGCAGCCGCTCCTCGGCCAGGCCCTCGGCCCGCTCCCGCACCGCGGCCGCCATCTCCGCCTTCACCATGGTCACGGCCAGCTCGGTGAGGTCGCGGATCATCGACTCCACGTCGCGGCCCACGTAGCCCACCTCGGTGTACTTCGAGGCCTCCACCTTGATGAACGGGGCCTGGGCGAGCTTGGCGAGCCGGCGGGCGATCTCGGTCTTCCCCACCCCGGTGGGCCCGATCATGATGATGTTCTTCGGCGCGACCTCGTCCCGGAGCTCGGCGGGCAGGTTCTGGCGCCGCCAGCGATTGCGTAGCGCGATCGCCACCGCGCGCTTGGCCTTGCCCTGGCCCACGATGTAGCGGTCCAGCTCGGAGGTGATCTGGATGGGGGTGAGGCCGGTGAGCGGGCCCATCAGAGTGTCAGCACCGTGATCTGGTCGTTGGTGTAGACGCAGATCCCGGCCGCGATGCGGAGCGACTGCTCCGCGATCTGGGGCGCGTCGAGCTCGGAGTGGGCGCAGAGGGCCCGCGCCGCCGCCAGCGCGTAGGGCCCGCCGGAGCCGATGCCCACGAGCCCGTCGTCGGGCTCGATCACGTCGCCGGTGCCGGAGAGGATGAAGGTCGACTCGGCGTCGGCCACCGCGAGCAGGGCCTCCAGGCGTCGCAGCACCCGGTCCATGCGCCACTCCTTGGCCAGCTCGACGGCGGCCCGCGCGAGGTTACCCCGGTGCTCCTCGAGCTTCGCCTCGAAGCGGGCGAAGAGGGTGAAGGCGTCCGCGGCCGCGCCCGCGAAGCCGGCCAGCACCCGGTCGTGGTGCATCTTGCGCACCTTCCGCGCCCCCGCCTTCATGATGGTCTGCCCCACCGAGACCTGCCCGTCGCCCGCCACCGCCACCCGCCCGCGGTGGCGGACGGAGACCACGGTGGTGGCGTGGATCGACGCGGAGTCGGCGGCGGTCATCGCTTCGAGCGGTTCCTCTCGGGACCCGGGTCAGGTGGCCCGCGGGTGGGCCGAATCGTACACCCGCATCAGGTGCTCCGGGCTCACGTGAGTGTACCGCTGAGTGGTCGAGAGCCGGCTATGCCCGAGTAGCTCCTGGATGAGCCGGAGGTCGGCCCCCTCGCCCAGCATGTGGGTGGCGAAGCTGTGGCGCAGGGTGTGGGGCGTCACCCGCTGACCGAGGCCGGCCCGGCGCGCGAGCCGCTTGACGATGCGGTGGGCGCTGCGGGTGGTGAGCCGCCCGCCGCGCGCGTTCTGGAACAGCGGCCCGCGCGCGCGGCCGCGCAGGGCCAGGTAGACATCCAGGGCCTCGAGCGCGGTCTCGCCCACCGGCACCACCCGCTCCTTGCCGCCCTTGCCGAGCACCCGCACGGTGCGTCGGGCCGGGTCGAGGTCGTCCACCGCGAGGCCGCAGCACTCGGCCACCCGGAGGCCGCTCGCGTAGAGCAGCTCCACCAGCGCGCGATCGCGCGGCCCTGCGGCGCCCGCCGCGGGGGCCACGTCGAGGAGCTGGGTGGCCTCGTCCTTGGGCAGGAACGAGGGCAGCCGGCGGCCCAGTCGCGGGCTCCGGACCTGGCGAGCCGGGTTCACCTCGAGGGCCCCGCGGCGGGCGAGGAACCGGAAGCAGCTGCGGACCGCGGCGAGCTTGCGGGCGATGGTGGCCTTGGAGAGCCGGCGCTGGTGCAGGCGCGCCAGGAAGGCGCGGATGACCCGGCTGTCCACTAGGGCGAGGCCGCCGACGTGCTCGGCGGCGAGGAAGCGGGTGAACTCGGTCAGGTCGGTCGCGTAGCCGCGGAGGGTGTGCGGCGAGGCTCCCCGCTCCACACCGAGGTACTCGAGGAACGAGCCAACCGCCGCGTCCATCCGTCGTCGCTCACGCGACCGTGGGCGCCACTTCCTGGCGGTAGCCGCACTCCTCGCGCACGCACTGACGGGTGATCTTGCCCCCGCGGGCGATCCGCTCGGTCACGAAGGGCGCCGCGCACTTGGGACACGGCTCCGCCACCGGCCGCGTCCACACCGCGAAGGTGCAGGTGGGGTAGTTCGTGCACGCGTAGAACGTCTTGCCCTTGCGGGTCCGCTTCTCGGTCAGCTGGCCGCCGCAGTTCGGCTGCGGGCACGTGATGCCGAGGGTGACCGGCTTGGTGGTCTTGCACTCCGGGTAGCCCGAGCAGGCGATGAACTTGCCGAAGCGCCCGTGCTTGATCACCATCGGCCGGCTGCAGGTCGGGCAGATCTCGTCGGTGGGCTGATCGGCCGGCCGCTCGCGCCCGCCGCTCATGTCCTTGGTGAACTTGCAGTCGGGATAGGCCGAGCACGCGAGGAACTTGCCGAAGCGTCCCCACTTCTCGAGCAGCGGCTTGCCGCACTCGGGGCACTCCTGTCCCGCGTCGATACCGACCTTGACGTTGTCCATCTTCTTGCCGGCGGCCTTGAGGTCGCGCGAGAACTGCTTGTAGAAGGACTCGACCGTCTTCACCCAGTCCGCGTCGCCCTCCTCGATCTTGTCGAGCGACTCCTCCAGCCCGGCGGTGAACTCGACGTCCATGATCTCCGGGAAGTGGGGGACCAGCATGTCAGTGACCTGGATGCCGAGATCGGTCGGGAACAGGGTGCCGCGGTCGCGCCGCACGTACTCGCGGTCCTGGATGGTGCCGAGGATCTGGGCGTAGGTGGACGGCCGGCCGATCCCCCGCTCCTCCAGCGTCTTCACCAGCGAGGCCTCGGTGTAGCGCGGCGGCGGCTGAGTGAAGTGCTGCTTGGGATCGAGCGCCAGCAGCTTCAGGATCTCGCCCACCGTGAGCGGCGGCACCACCGCCTCCGCCTCCTCCTCGGGCTCCACGTCGGTGGCCTCGCGCGACTCGATGTAGACCGCGGTGAAGCCGGCGAACTTGAGGGTGGAGCCCTGGGCCCGGAACAGGCAGTCGCCCGCCACGATATCGGCGGCCACCGTGTCGTAGACCGCGGGCAGCATCTGGCTCGCCAGGAAGCGCTCCCAGATGATGCGGTACAGCGCGAGCTGATCCTTGCTGAGGAAGCGGGCCACCGCCTTGGGCTCGCGCGCGACGGAGCTGGGCCGCACCGCCTCGTGGGCCTCCTGCGCGCTCTTCTTGGCCTTGTAGGTGGGCGGCGCGTCCGGCAGGTACTCCTGGCCCAGGCGCCCGGCCACCCACTGGCGCGCCTCGTCCTGCGCCTCCGCGGCCACCCGCACCGCGTCGGTCCGCATGTAGGTGATGAGGCCCACCGCCCCTTCCTCGCCGAGCTCGACGCCCTCGTAGAGCTGCTGGGCCAGCATCATGGTCTTCTTGGCGCTGAAGTGGAGCTTGCGGCTCGCGTCCTGCTGGAGGGTGGAGGTGATAAACGGGGGCGCCGGGTTCCGGCGCCGCTCCCCTCGGGTCACCGACTTCACGGTCCACGCCTGCCCGTGGAGCCCGGTCATCACGGTCATGGTGGACGTCTCGTCCGGCAGGTCCGCCTTCTGGTCCTTCACTTCCTTGAGGGTGGCGGTGAAGTCGGGCGGGTTCTTGCCCTTGAGGCGCGCGTGCAGCGACCAGTATTCCACCGGCACGAAGGCGGCGATCTCGCGCTCGCGCTCGGTGATGAGGCGCACCGCGACCGACTGCACCCGGCCGGCCGAGAGCCCGCGGCGGATCTTCTCCCACAGGAGCGGCGAGAGCTTGTAGCCGACCAGGCGGTCGAGGACCCGGCGCGCCTGCTGGGCGTTGACCTTGTTGGTGTCGATCTTGCCCGGGTGCAGGAACGCGGCCTTCACCGCGCGCTCGGTGATCTCGTTGAACATGATGCGGTGGGTCTTGCTCTTGCTGACCCCGAGCTCCTGGGCGAGATGCCAGCCGATGGCCTCGCCTTCGCGGTCGGGGTCGGTCGCGATGTAGAGCGCCTCCACCTTCTCGGCCGCCTTCTTCAGCTCGTCGAGGACCTTCTTCTTGGCCGGCAGCACCTTGTACTCCGGCTTGAAGCCCTTCTTCTCGTCGACGCCGAGCTTGGACTTGGGCAGGTCGCGGACGTGTCCCATCGAGGCCTTGACGATGTACTTCGAGTCCAGATATTTCTGGATCGTCTTGACCTTGGTGGGTGACTCGACCACCACCAGACTTCGCTTCGCCACCGGCAGCGCCTCCTATCCCCGTCCCACTCGCACGAATCGCTTGCCCTCGATCTGGCGCACCCGCCCCTCCAGCTCCAGATCGAGCAGGGCCGCCGATACCGGGCCGGCCCCGAGTCCGCTGCGCTCGATGACGAGATCGATCTCCACCGGATCCTCGCCGAGCAGCGACAGCACCCGCCGCGTCGCCGCGCTCGGCCGGTCGCCCGTCCCGGCCGCCGCGCGGCCGGCGCCCGGCGCGGCCCGGCCCCCTCCGATCGTCTCCCTCGTGTCAACGCACGCCTTCCACTGCTCGGGCAGCGCGCCCACCACGTCCTCCCAGCCCAGTGCGAGCGCGGCCCCGTCCTGGATGAGGCGGTTGGCGCCGCGGCTCTCGGCCGCGGTCACGCGGCCGGGGGTGGCGAGCACCTCGCGGCCGAGCTCGGCGGCGAGCCGCGCGGTGATGAGCGAGCCGCTCCGCTCCGCCGCCTCCACCACCACCACCGCGAGCGAGAGCCCCGCGATCACCGCGTTGCGCGTCGGGAAGTGGTGCGGCATCGGCGGCGTCCCGGGCGCGAACTGCGACACGAGCGCGCCGCGCGCGACGATCTCGGCGGCGAGCCGCGCGTTCTCGGGCGGGTACACCACGTCCACCCCCGACCCGAGCACCGCGATGGTGCGGCCGCCCACCCGCAGCGCGCCGCGGTGGGCCGCGGTGTCGATGCCGCGCGCGAGACCGCTCACGATGGTGACCCCGCGCGCGGCGAGATCGGCCGCGAGCGTCTCGGCCACCTCGAGCCCGTACGGGGTGGCGCGGCGCGAGCCCACCACCGCGACCGCGAGCGCGTCGCTCTCCCGGAGCTCGCCGCGCACGTGGAGCTCCTCGGGCGCGGTGGGAATCGCGAGCAGGTGCGCCGGGTAGGCCGCGTCACCGCGCGCCAGCACGCGCGTGGCGCCGCCGTCCCGCACCGCATCCTCGTGAATACGCTCGTGGATCACGTGTATCGCTCGCCTCACACCTTGAGATGATCGTCGACTGCAGTGCGTTTCAGTATACCGGACGAGGGGGGTGAATCAACAAACCGGGCCGACGGGCCGTTTCACCGCGGCGAGCGACCGGGCGATCCGAGCGAGGCGAGCAGCGCGCGCGCCTGCGTGGCCGCGTCGGATTTCGGGTGCGACCGCACCACCTGCTCCCACGTCTCGCGCGCGCGCGGCACGTCGTGCAGCGCGCGGTAACACATGCCGACCTTCAGCAACGCCTCCGCGACCGACTGACTCTGCGGGTAGAGATCGGGCACCTTCTGGAACTCGGTCAGCGCCTGGTTGAAGTCGCGCTGTCGATAGTAGGCCTCGCCGATCCAGTACTGGGAGGTCCCCGCCAGCGCGTGCTTCGGGAACCGGTCGATGAGCTCGGTGAACTCGAGCACCGCCTGACCGTGCTCCTCGGCGCGGAAGCTCGTCATCGCGGTGGCGAAGAGCTTCTCGGGCGTGACCTCCTTGGTGACCGTCGGCGCGGACGGCTTCGGCGCCACCGGCGCGGGCGGCGGCACGCTCAGCGTCGCCACCTTCTGGTTCGTCTCGTCGAGCGCGGAACGCAGCGCGCGCAGCGCGCCGTCCTGCTGCTGGAGCCCGTTCTTGAGCTGCTCGCGCTCCTGCGCCGACGCCTTGGTCTCGCCCACCAGGAACGCGGCTTGGGCGTCGAGGGCCTTCATCTCTCCGGCCAGGCGGCCCACCTCCCGGGTCATCTGGTCCTGCCCCTTCTTGAGCTCGTCGACCTGCTTGACCAGGGCGGCCATCTCCGCCTCGCGGCGCGCCTTCTCCCCGGTCCCGCACCCGGCCAGCGTCGCGGCGGCCGCCACCGCGAGGGCGGCGACGCCGAGCGTGCACAGGGTCTGCTCACGGCGAAGCATCGACATGCTTTCGACCGTAGCACCGCTATTCTCGAAAAGTCAATTTTCACGAGCCTTTGACTGACATTTGGCTTTCCGCTAGCATGGCGGCGCCATGGACGACCTCCCGGTCCTCTTCTACGTGACGGCGCTCGGGACCGGCCTCACCTTCGGCTACGTCATCCAGCGCGGGGGCTTCTGCCTCACCCGGGCGCTCTCCAACGCGCTCCTGATGCGCGACGCCACCATCCTGCGGGCCTACGGCCTGGCCCTGCTCGTGGCCATGCTGGGCGTGGAGATCCTCGAGACCCTGGCCCTGGTGGACATCCCGCTGCGCCCGCTGCACTGGCTCTCGAACATCGTGGGCGGGCTCCTCTTCGGGGTCGGCATGATCCTCTCCGGCGGCTGCTCCGGCAGCACCTGGTACCGCGCCGGCGAGGGCGCGGTGGGGGCGTGGGTGGTGCTGCTGGGATTCGCCATCGGTGCCACCACCGCGGGCGTGGGCGCCCTGTCGCCGGTGCGGACGCTGCTCCAGAAACCCACCCTCACCACCGCGGACGGCGGCCCGCCGACCCTGGCGAGCCTCACCGGGCTCCCGCCCTGGCTCGTGATCGCGGCGATCGTCGTGGTCGGCGGCGTGTGGCTGTGGCGCGGCCCGCGCGAGCCCGAGCACGGGAAGTGGCCGTGGCCGGCGACCGGCGCGGCGGTCGGGGTGATGATCGCGGTGGGCTGGTGGGCCTCCGCGATCGGCGACCGGCCGATCGGCATCACCTTCGCGGCCAACACCGGGCACCTCTTCACCTACCCGCTGGTGGGCTACCCGAACCGTGTGACCTGGAGCATGCTGATGGCCCTCGGCGTGCCGGTCGGCGCCTTCGTGGCGGCCTGGAGCACGGGCCAGTTCGGCTGGAAGCTTCCCGCCTCGTCGAGCCTCGTGAAGATCTTCTGCGGCGGCCTCGTCATGGGCGCCGCGGCCCTGGTCGCGGAAGGCTGCAACATCAACCAGGGGCTCACCAACTCGGCGACGCTCGCGCTCGGGAGCATGCTCGCGTTCGCGTCGATGTGTGCGGGGGCGATGGGCGCCGTCTGGTTTCTCTTCTTGCGGAAAAACTGAGCGGCGGTCGACGGGCGTCTACACAAGCCAGGGTGAGCGGCTCCTCTCTTTTGAACCTTGTACGGCTGGAGAGAAACCTTGTTTTAGAGGGGGCGGAGGAGGATCACCTTTACGGGTTGGTCGGGGACGATCGTGGTGGTGCCGGGGACGACGGCGAGACCGTCGGCCGCGACCATGGAGCGCAGGACGCCGGAGCTCTGGGTGCCGGTGAGCCGCGCGCGGTAGCCGTCGTCGGTGGGCGTGAGGGTCACGCGCAGGTAGCCACGCCGGGTGTCTCCGTTGCGGATCGGCTCCTGCGCGCGCGCGGTGACGATCGGCCGATGCAGCCGCGCGTGCCCGGCCATGCGGCGGATCGCGGGGCGCACGAAGAGCTCGAAGGTG
>DASZJM010000716.1:0-1740 GCA_035948165.1 Candidatus Methylomirabilota bacterium | reverse complement strand
AAGGGCAGCATCTGGCCGGCCGCCTGCAGGCCCGCGTAGTACTGGCCCTCGTCACACTCCCAGACCTCGATCTCTCCCCGCTCGGCGGCGGCGCGATAGAAGGGGCCGATCGAGGCGAGCGCCTCCGCGCCCACGTACGGGCAGATGACCTTGCGCACGCAGCCGGCGCCGATGAGCAGGTCCACGTCGAGCCCGCCCACCGCAGAGCCCACCACCGTGAGGTCGCGCAGGCCGAGGCGGACGATGTGGCGAACCGCGATCATGGCGTGACAGGCGGTCGCGAGCCCCCCGAGCGCGATGCACATGCCGTCGCGGAGCCACGTCGACAGCGCGGCCTCCTCGACCAGGAGCGATCGGCGCTCCGCCTCCGATCCGGACGGGCCCATTCAGAAGGTCGGGGGGCTGATCGCCCACAGGCAGCGGAGGCGGCCGCGGCCCGCGTTGGCGATGCGATGGGGGATCGAGCAGTCGAAACGGATGCTGTCGCCCGCCCGGAGCCGGTGCACCGTGTCGCCCAGGTGGACCTGGGCCACGCCCTGCAGCACGAGCCCGCACTGCTCGGCCGAGTACGCGAAGGCCTCTTCCCCCGTGCCGGCGCCGACCTCGTACTCGCTCAGGATGAGCTCGATGTGCCCGGAGAGATCGGGAGTGAGCAGCTGGTAGGTGATGCCGCGACGGGGGGAGAGCCGCTTGCGCTCCCCGGCCCGCACCACCGCCCGGTCGAGCGGGCTCGTCTCCGCGACCAGGCTGCCGATGGTGGTGTCGAGGGTGGTGGCGATCGCCTTGAGGGTCGCGATGGTCGGATTGAACTGGTCGCGCTCGAGCTGGCTGAGCGCGCTCACGCTCACCCCGACCTTCTCCGCCACCTGGCCGAGGGTCAATCTCCGGTTCAATCGGGACATCCGGATGCGATCCCCGAGGCTGGCCGCGCGCGGCATGGGCCGCACCCTATCCAGCGTCACTGAAAAAGTCAAGCCACACTGAAATCCCCGACGACCGGGGCGCGCGGCGAGGCCCGGGTAAGGTATGCTCCACGGCATGGCCCGGCTCAAGCTCGTCCTCGCGATGATGATGCACGAGACCAACACCTTCTCCCCGGTGCCGACCCCGCTCTCCTCCTTCCGTCCCCTGCAGGGCGAGGCCGCGATCGAGGAGTTCAAGGACACCAACACCCAGCTCGGCGGCTTCCTCCACGTGGCCCGCGAGGCGGGCGCCGAGATCGTGCTGCCGGTGGCGGGCGGCGCGCACCCGTCCGGCTACGTGGAGAAGGCGGCCTACGAGGACATGGCGGAGGCCATCGTGGGCGCGGTGCGGGGCGGGTGCGACGCGGTGTTCCTCGCCCTGCACGGGGCGATGGTGGCCGAGCATGTCGACGACGGCGAGGGCGAGCTGCTGCGGCGCCTGCGCGCGGTGGCCCCGCGGGTGCCCATCGCGGTGGGGCTCGACTTCCACTCCCACATGACGCCGGCCATGGTCGACCACGCCACCGTCATCGCGGGCTACTGCACCTACCCGCACGTGGACATGGGCGAGACCGGCCAGCGCGCCGGCCGCACCCTGCTGCGCGCCCTCCGCGGGGAGGTGGAGCCGGTGATGGTGTGGGGCTCGCGCCCGATGATGACGAGCACCCTGGTGCACGCGCCCTCGCGCCAGCCCATGAAGGACGTCATGGATCAGGCGATGGCGGCGGAGGCCTCCGGCGCGGTGCTCAACGCCTCGGTGTTTGGCGGCTTCCCGCAC
>DASZJM010000715.1:0-1824 GCA_035948165.1 Candidatus Methylomirabilota bacterium | reverse complement strand
AAGGATGTCGCGCGCGGCCCGCCTGCCGTAATCACCGGACACCATGCGGTCACCGGTGCAGAGGATGTAAGCCGAACGCGTCGCGGGCCATTCGCGGAGCGGCGTGACCTCCTGTGTCACGCGCCAGAACTGCCTTCGAAGGTGGGCGGCCGCGTCGCCGGCGATCTGAGGATCGCAGTCGTGGTAGAAGACCTCGATCGCCCCCGCATTCGGCCACGAGGCGCTTCCGTCTTCGTGCCCGACCGCAGGTTCGGCAGGGCGGAACCCGGTCCCGATCTCGACCTGCTGGGCATCGAAGCTGAGACCTGGCACGGGAACCAGGGCGCACAGGTAGACGGTCATGAGGGTTGGCGCCATCGAGGCGGCGACGGGAATCGTGAGTCCGCCCAACGAGTGGCCGACCAGGACGACGCCCGCTTCTTCTGGAATCGCCTGAACGACCACGTTTGCATACCGCTCCGCGCCGGCGTCTGGATCGTCGCTGGGGAGGTCGACCGCGCTGGTCGAATGGCCGTCCCCCTCGAGCTCTTTGCGCAGGAGATCCCAGCACCACGCGCCGTGATAGGCGCCATGGACCAGGGCGAAGTGCATGCCGGCAGGCTAGTGGATGCGCTCCAGGACGATCACCGGGATCTTGCGCGTCGTCTTCTTACGGTAGTCATGAAAGCCTGGATTGATGTCGGCGTGCTGGGTGTAAAGGCGCTCGTACTCATCTCCCTCGGCGACGTGTGCGCGGGCCGTGAACGTCTCCTTGCCCAGCTCGATCGTCACCTCGGGGTGCTTCACGATGTTGTGGTACCACGACGGGTGAGTCGGTGCGCCGCCCTTGGAGGCGACGATCACGTAGCGGTCTCCGTCACGGGTGTAGACGAGGGGAGTCTCGCGTACCTCGCCCGACTTGGCTCCTTTGGTCGTGAGGATCAGCACGTGGCGGCCTTCGAATGGGCCGGAGGTCGCCTTTCCGTTGGCCCGAACGTCCTTGATCAAGTTGCGGTTGAAGTCTTGAAAGCTTGTACTCATCACGGGCTTCATACCCACCTGACCGACCCGTTAATTCCAAGAACTGATTCAATGTGGCAGTGGCAGCCCCAAACCATGTCCGCTCGGAGCAGTACGCCGATCAGTTCGAAGCCGCCCAGGACGAGTTCATCCGCCTGGTCGAGTCTTTGAACGACGAGCAGTGGCATCTCGTGGGCCAGAACTTTCCGCAGCGAATCAACGAGGAGGACGAGGGGCGGCCTGTCGGCGTCATCGCCCACCACGTCGCAACCAACGGCGACTACATCACCGAGCGGATTCAGACGATGCTCGCTGGTGGACCTCTGGCGCCGATCAACCAGCGCGCCGTCAACGCAGAGCACGCCAGGTCGCACGCCGGCGTGACGAAGGACGAGGTGCTGCGACTCCTGCGGGCGAGCAAGGGCCGGATCGCCAATGCGGTGCGATCCATCCCGGATGATCAGCTCGACATCGAGCGAAGCACACCGGCCGGACCGATGTCGGCCGCAGCGCGCGTCGAGAGGGTGCTGATCGGGCATCTGAAGCAGCACCAGGGATCGATCGAAGCGGCAATCAAGTAGCTGCTCCAGGTCCGGCCTGGTGGAGGTGGCGAGAATTGAACTCGCGTCCGAAGCAGAATCCCCCGAGATCTCTACGAGCGTGTCCAGGAATTTGATCTTGCCCGGCGGCTCCTCCTGACGGGATCCGCTTCAGCCAGCCGCGGTGCATGTCCCGCTCCAGGGCCGCGGCGCCCCTGGAGCGGCAATCCGGTTTATGTAATGCCGTACCCCGATCCGCCGGATTGACCGGGACGACACCCGGGAT
>DASZJM010000714.1:0-3914 GCA_035948165.1 Candidatus Methylomirabilota bacterium | reverse complement strand
CGGTCGTGGGCCTCGCCGTGCTCGGCCGCGGCCACCGCGTCCCAGCGGCGCGCCCAGAGCGGCCGGGTGGGCCCGCTCAGCACGTACACCGAGAAGAGCAGGAACAGGAACCACTGGGGATGGGTGGCCACGATCAGCACTCCCAGCACCACCAGGACCAGCACGCCGGCCGGACGCCGCCGGGCGAAGTCGATCTCCTTGAAGCTGTAGTAGCGGAAGGTGGTCACCATGAGGATCGCCACCAGGTAGGTGCCCGCCGCGATGGTGGCGCCGAGCCAGCGCGGGATCTCGTCGTCGCCCAGAAGCAGCATCACCGAGGCCACGATCCCGGCGGCGGCCGGGATGGGCAGGCCGACGAAGTAGCGGCGGTCGGTCACCCCCGCGTAGACGTTGAAGCGGGCGAGCCGGAGCGCGCCGCAGATCGTGAACAGGAACGCGCCCAGCCACGCCGCGCGGCCGAGGGGGGCCAGGGCGAAAGAGTAGAGCATGAAGCCGGGAGCCACCCCGAAGGAGACCACGTCGGCGAGCGAGTCGAACTCCACCCCGAACTGGGTCGTGGTCTTGGTGAGGCGGGCCACCTTGCCGTCCAGCATGTCCATCACCATCGCCACGAAGATGGCGACCGCGGACTCGGTGAAGCGTGACTGGGAGGCCAGGACCAGCGCGAGCAGCCCGCAGAACAGGTTCCCGGTGGTGAGCAGGCTGGGCAGCAGGAAGATCCCGCGGCGGGGTTGCTGGCGCAGCTCCTGCCATTTCCGCCGGCGGGGTCCCCGCCCCGCCTCCCCCGTGTGTCGCCGTCTCATCGCAACACCCCCATCACCGACTCTCCTCCTCGCACCCGATCCCCCACCCGCACCCGGATCTCGGTGCCGCGCGGCACCACCAGGTCCGTGCGCGAGCCGAACCGGATCAGCCCGTACCGCTGGCCGGCCCGCAGGTTATCGCCCGGGCGCACCCGGCACACGATGCGGCGGGCCAGCACCCCCGCGATCTGCTTCACCGCCACGCGCGCGGTCGGCCCTTCCACGCTCACCGTGCAGCGCTCGTTCTCCTCCGACGCCTCCGGCCGGTAGGCGGCCATGAACCGTCCCGGCGCGTACTCCACGTTCTTCACGAGACCACCGACCGGGGCACGGTTCACGTGGACGTCGAGCGGGGACAGGAAGATCGACACCCGCACCGCCGGCCCGACCCACGGATCCGTGGCCTCGGTCACCACCATCACGCGTCCGTCGGCGGGAGCCACCACCGCCCCCGGAAGGGCGGGCGGCGTCCGCTCGGGATCACGGAAGAAGCCGAGACAGGCCAGCGCCGCGACCAGGAAGACCGCGGCGGCGGCCCACCAGCCCATCCAGGCCATGATACACGCCGCCGCCGCGAGGGGCAGGATGAACGGCCACCCCTCGGGGGCTACCGGAACGCGCAACCGGAGATCCGCGGACCGGCCGCCGTCACTCCCGCGGCGGCTTGATCCAGGACATCATCTTGCGCAGCCGACCGCCCACTTCCTCGATGGGGTGATCGGCGTCGCGCTTTCGCATCGCGAGGAAGCCGGCGCGGTGCGCCTGGTTCTCCAGCACCCACTCCCGCGCGAACTGGCCGGACTGGATCTCGGAGAGGATCTTCTTCATCTCGGCCTTGGCCCGGTCGTCGATGATGCGCGGGCCGCGGGTGTAGTCGCCGTACTCCGCGGTGTCGGAGACCGAGTAGCGCATGTAGGCGAGGCCGCCCTGGTAGAACAGGTCGACGATCAGCTTCATCTCGTGCATGCACTCGAAGTAGGCGACCTCGGGCTGGTAACCCGCCTCGACGAGCGTCTCGTAGGCGGCCTTGATCAGGTGCGAGACGCCGCCGCACAGGGTGGTCTGCTCGCCGAAGAGATCGGTCTCGGTCTCTTCCTTGAACGTGGTCTCGATGACGCCCGCGCGGGTGCAGCCCACCCCCTTGCCGTAGGCGAGGGCCAGGTCACGCGCCTTGCCGGAGACGTCCTGGTAGACCGCCACCAGGGCGGGCACGCCGGGCCCCTGGGTGAAGAGGTCGCGCATCACGTGGCCGGGGGCCTTGGGGGCGATCATGGTCACGTCGACGTCGGCCGGGGGCACCACCTGGTTGAAGTGGATGTTGAACCCGTGGGCGAACATCAGCATCTTGCCCTTGGTGAGCACGCCCTTGATCGACTCCTCGAAGACCTGGCGCTGGGTCTGATCCGGCAGCAGGATCATGACCACGTCGCCGGCGGCGGCCGCGTCGTTGACGGTCATGACCTTGAGCCCGTCCTTCTCGGCGCGCGCCCAGCTCTTGGAGCCCTTGTAGAGGCCCACCACCACGTTCTGGCCCGAGTCCTTGAGGTTCAGCGCGTGCGCATGCCCCTGGCTCCCGTAGCCGATGATCGCGACGGTCTTGCCCCGCAGCAGACCGAGGTCTGCGTCCTGATCGTAGAAGATTCTGGCCGGCATGGCTCTCGCGCCTCTCTCTCGGTGTCTGTCGTTTGGAAAACGGTCGGTCGGTGACGATCAGTCCGCGAAGCCGACCACCCTCGGATCGTCGGCGGCCGGCCGCGCGCCCTCCCGCGCCTTGCCGAGCCGCTCCTCCACCTTGCGCAGCCGCGTCTTGGGCCCCCGCGCGATCGCCACCTTGCCGGTGCGCACGATCTCCTGGATGCCGAAGGGCCGCAGCAGCTCGATGATGCCCTCGATCTTCGACTCCTCGCCGGTCAGCTCCAGGGTGTAGGTGGTGGGGGTCACGTCCACCACCTTGGCCCGGAAGATGTCGCCCAGGCGCAGGATCTCGGCCCGGTTGGCCGGCTCCGCGTTCACCTTCAGCAGGAGCATCTCGCGCTCGACGTGGTTCTCCTCGCTGAGATCGGTGACCTTGATGACGTCGATCAGCTTGTGCAACTGCTTGATCACCTGCTCGATGACGAAGGCGTCGCCCCGCACCACCAGGGTCATGCGCGACACCGACGGGTCGAGGGTCTCCCCCACCGACAGGCTCTCGATGTTGTACCCGCGCGCCGAGAACAGCCCGGCCACCCGGGAGAGCACGCCAAACTTGTTCTCGACGAGCACCGCGATCGTGTGCTTTTCGATGTTCCCCGCTTCTGCCACCTCGGCCGTCCTTTCCTGCCTGCTCTGGCCCGTGCTGCATCCACGCCTGGCTGCGCGTGGTGGCCGGACGCTCGGATCCGCCCCTCTATTTAATGCGGGGGCCCGGAAATGGCCCCCGCACTCCCCCAGGCCGCGGACACTCGTCCCGAAAGGTTCGGCCCGCGGCACTCGTTCCGGCGCTGTCGCATCGTCTAAAACCCGGTCTGCGACTTGGCGGCCTTGTCGCGGATCTCGCGGGTGGGCGGGGCGAGGATCATGTCCTTGTTGGCGCCGCCGGCGGGCACCATCGGGAACACGCACTCGTCCTTGTCCACGCATACGTCCATGACCACCGGAGCCGGCGTGCTCAGCATCTTCTCGAGGGCGGGCACCACCTCGCTCGGCTTGGTCACCCGGATGCCCACGCAGCCGTAGGCCTCCGCGAGCTTGACCCAGTCCGGGATGCCGGGCAGGTCGATCGCGAAGTAGCGCTCGTTGTAGATGATGCGCTGCCACTGGCGCACCATGCCGTGCCCGCTGTTGTTGATGATGATCGTCTTGACCGGCAGGTTCTCGGTGAAGCAGGTCGCGAGCTCCTGGCTGTTCATCGCGAACGAGCCGTCCCCGTCGATGTTGACCACCAGCTTGCCCGGGTGCGCGGCCTGTACCCCCATCGCGGTGGGCAGACCGTAGCCCATCGTGCCGAGGCCGCCCGACGTGCACCAGCGCCGCGGGTGCTTGAAGCGGTAGTACTGGGCAGCCCACATCTGATGCTGGCCGACCCCGGTGACCACGTGCGCCTCGCCCCCGGTGAGGTTCGACAGCTCC
>DASZJM010000713.1:0-2803 GCA_035948165.1 Candidatus Methylomirabilota bacterium | reverse complement strand
CGGCGGCGGCTCATCGAGGCGGGCTCGCTGGTGGGCTCGTCGGATCACGGGGTGAGCCTCTCGCTCTACGCGAAGGATCCCGACGGCCTCGAGTTCGAGGTGTTCTGGACGGTGCCGGGCGGTCGCTCGGTGGGCACGCGGGCGCTCGACCTCGAGGGAGAGCTGCGGAAGCGCGGCATCCCGATGCCGCAGGAGATCGACGTCGCCCCGTCCGCATGACGTGTAGCGGCTGCGGCTTCGAGGCGCCCGCCGACTTCGCGTTCTGTCCCAAGTGCGGAGCCCGGCTCGGGGTGGCCCCAGCGTCACCGTCCCCACCGCCGCCTCCACCCTCGTCGGCCCCCGCGCCGGAGGGCGACCGGCGCCCGGTCACCGTGCTCTTCGCGGACCTGGTCGGGTTCACCGCGCTCAGCGAGGGGCTCGATGCGGAGGACGTGCGCGCGATCCAGGCCGATCTCTTCCGCGAGATGTCCGCCTCGATCGAGCGCTACGAGGGTTTCGTCGAGAAGTTCGTGGGTGACGCGGTCATGGCCGTCTTCGGCGCCCCGCGCGCGCACGAGGACGATCCCGAGCGCGGCCTGCGCGCCGCGCTCCTGATGCGCGAGCGGGTGGGAGCGCTCAATCGCCGCTGGGAGCGGCGGGTGGGCCGGCCGCTGGCGCTCCACATCGGGGTCAACACCGGCCCGGTGGTGGCGGGACGGATCGGCGCGGCCGCCGACGCGGCCTACGCGGTCACCGGCGACACCGTCAACACCGCCTCGCGCCTGCAGAGCGCGGCGCCCTCGGGCGAGATCCTGATCGGCGACACGACGTACGAGCTCACCCACCACGCCTTCGCGTTCGCCCCGCGCGAAGAGGTTCCCCTCAAGGGCAAGCGCGAGCCGGTGGGGGTCCATCGCCTGCTGGGCCCGCTCGCGGCGCCGCGCTCGGCCCGCGGGCTCGAGGCCCTCGGGCTCGCCGCGCCCCTCGTGGGCCGCGAGCGAGAGCTGCGCCGGATGGAGGCGGCGTTCGACGACGTGGAGGCGGGGCGCGCCCAGGTCCTGAGCCTCATCGGTGAGCCCGGGGCGGGCAAGTCGCGGCTGCAGCGGGAGTTCTTCGCGCGCCTCGAGGCCGCCGGGCGTCTCGAGGGCACCACGATCCGCCGCGCGGCGTGCTCGGGCCTCGGCGAGCAGACCTACGGGGCGGCGGCCGCGCTGCTGCGCGACGCCTACGGGGTGGCGCACGGCGATTCCGTCGAGATCGCGCGGAGCAAGCTCGCGGCGGGTCTGGAGACCCTGGGGGTCGACGCGGAGAATCGGGCCGCGATGGTGGCCGCGCTCGCCCGAGTGTTCGGGCTCGGGCAGGACGACGCGCGCATCCGCCACCTGGAGCCCGAGCAGCTCAAGCGCCAGATCTTCATGGCCACCTACGCCCTCGTGGAGCGGCGGCTCGCCGCCGGCCCGCTGGTGCTGGTCGTCGAGGATCTGCACTGGGCCGACGCCGCCTCTATCGAGCTGATCGGCACGGTCGCCGACCGGCTCGCCGATCGCCCGCTCCTGGTTCTCCTGATGTATCGGCCCACGCTCGAGCCGGATTCGCTGGGCACGAGCCGAACGCCGCACACCGCGATCGAGCTCACGCCCCTGTCGTCCTCCAACAGCGAGGACCTGCTGGCCGCGTGGTTCGGGGACCCGACGCATCTCTTCCCGGAGCGCCTGCGGGCGCTGATCCTCGAGCGGGCGGGGGGCAACCCGCTGTACCTCGAGGAGGTGGTGCGCGCCCTGGTCGCGGCCGGGGTGCTGGTCCGCGACGGCCTGGAGTGGCGCTGCACCGCGGAGGCCGCGAGCGCGCAGGTGCCGGCCACCCTCCACGGGCTGCTGCTCGCGCGCCTGGACGGGCTCGACGCGGTGGAGCGGCGAGTCATCC
The DNA here is from genome assembly GCA_035948165.1 of Candidatus Methylomirabilota bacterium. Taxonomy (GTDB): domain Bacteria; phylum Methylomirabilota; class Methylomirabilia; order Rokubacteriales; family CSP1-6; genus CAMLFJ01. Next base: position 901 of record DASZJM010000713.1, on the reverse strand, counting down.
AGGAAGCGGCGGTGATCGGGCCCCGCTTCGAGGTGTCGCTGCTGAAGGCGGCTTCGGCCGAGCCCGCCACGGTGGACGCCACGCTCGGTGCGCTCGCCGGCGCCGACCTGGTGACGCCGGGACCGGATCACCAGTTCCGCCACGGCCTCCTGCAGGAGATCGTGTACCAGAACATCCTCGTGGCGCGTCGCACCGAGCTGCACACGCGCGTCGCCACCGCGCTCGAGGCCCGGGGGGTGGACGGCCCGGAGAGCCTCGAGCGGCTGGTGGCGCTTGGCCACCACTGGGCGCTCGGCGCCGACAAGCGGCGCGGCGCGCGCTACCTCGTGTCCGCGGCGGACTGGGCGCGCGGCATGTATGCCAACGCGGACGCGATCCAGCACTACCAGCGGGCGCTCGACGCGCTCGAGCACTGCGACGCGTCGGGCGCGGCCGCGCAGATCGAGGCCGAGCGGCTCGTGGCCCGGGAGCGGATGGCCGACCTGCTCGGCCCGACCGGACGGCGGGCGGCCGCCCTCGGCGAGTACGAGATCGTCGAGACCGGATACCGCGCGGCGGGAGACGCGGCGGCCCAGGTGCGGATCCTCCGCAAGATGGGAGGCCTCCACTGGGATGCGGGCGCGCGGGCCCGGGCGCTCCAGTGCTTCGAGGCCGGGCTCGCCCTGCTCGGCGACCATCGAGAGCACATCGAGCAGGCGCACCTCTACCAGGAGATGGGCCGGCAGGCCTTCCGCAGCGGCGATAGCCAGCGGGCCGTCGAGTGGGCGGAGCAGGCGCGGCTCCACGCCGAGCGGCTCGCGGCCGACCCCGCGCTGGACGCGGACGGGCGCGTGGAGGCGATGACCGCCGCCGCGCAGAGCCACAACACGCTCGGCGTCGCGTATGCCCGCCTGGGGCGGCT
>DASZJM010000712.1:0-3632 GCA_035948165.1 Candidatus Methylomirabilota bacterium | reverse complement strand
GCGGGCTGGGAGCGGGTGATCAGCGGCAACTCCTGCCCGAAGGGCCTGGTCGAGGACGTGAACGAGCTGCGCGAGGTGAAGGCGAAGCTCGAGGAGACCAAGCGTGACTACCCTAACGTTGCCGAGATGGTTCGGAAGGACGCGTTCCGCCGCTCCCGCGCCGGAGAGCCAGCCGCCGCGGGCTAAGCTCCGGATCGGGATCCCGCGGGTCCTGAACCTCTGGTCCACCCACCAGTTCTGGGTGGGGTTCTTCACCGAGCTGGGCGTCGATCCGCGCCACCTGGTCTTCTCTTCCGACACCTCGGAGGAGCAGGGGCGCCAGTACGGCAAGGGCCGCGGCACGGTGGACTGCTGCTACCCGGTGAAGTGCATCGCCGGCCACTACGGCGAGCTGATCTTCGGCCAGCGCGAGAAGGTCGACGTGCTCTTCTCCCCCATGATCTACAACCTGCCGTCCTTCCTTTCCGGCCACGTGGCGCGCACGCTCGCCTGTCCCCGGGTGATGGCCGCCCCGGAGAACATCAAGGCCGGCTTCATGAAGGAGCGCGACGTGTTCGCCGAGCAGGGCATCCGCTACGCGGCGCCCTTCGTCTCCCTCGACGAGCCCAAGCTGGTGCCCAAGCAGCTCTGGGAGGGGCTCCGCGACGCGATCCCCGGGCTCACCGCGGAGGAGACCGCGCGGGCGGCGGCGGCGGGCTACCGCGCGCTCGACGACTTCAACGCCCGCCTGCGCCGCAAGGGCCGCGAGGTGCTCGAGTGGTGCGCGCGGGAGAACCGCGCGTGCCTGATGGTGCTGGCCCGGCCCTATCACATGGACCCGGGCATCGGCCACGAGATCGAGGTGGATCTCCAGGCCTACGGCTACCCGGTGCTCTGGGCCCAGTACTTTCCCATCGACACGGACCTGATGGACTGGGCCTTCGGCCCCGACATCCGCGCCGGCCACGTCCGCTCCGCCTTCGACATCCGAGACGTCTGGCCGTCCTCCTACAGCAGCAACACCAACGAGATCCTGTGGGGCGCCAAGGCGGCCGCGCGCATGCCGTGGGTGGCCTGCGTGGTGCGGCTGGCCAGCTACGAGTGCGGCATGGACCAGCCCACCTACACCCCGGTCCAGCAGATCGTGGAGCGCTCCGGGACCCTGTTCTTCTCCTTCCAGGACCTGGACTCCACCAAGCCCGCCGGCTCGGTGAAGATCCGCGTCGAGACCATCGCCCACTACCTCGAGCGCTACGCGGGCGACATCATCGAGAAGAAGAAGGCCGCGATGGGGCCGGGGTGCCCGCTGCTGCCCGGGGCGGTGGAGGCGCCGGCCGCGGTTCTTTGACAGGGGCATACCCCCCCGCCTACACTCGCCAGGGTGACGCCGGGGAGCCCTCGCCCGCCGCGGTCCCAGCTCGGTAGCCCCGGCCGGGGCGCCTGATGCGTCGCCGCCGGCTGTTCTGGAAGTACACCACCTTCTTCGTGCTGCTCGTGACCGCCGAGCTGCTCGCGAGCGGCATCACCGAGCTCTACTTCTCCTACCAGGAGAACCAGGCCGCCCTGGTGGCCCTGCAGCGGGAGAAGGCCCTGGCCGCCGCCTCCCAGATCGAGAACTTCATCAAGGAGATCGAGCGGCAGATGGGCTGGGTCACCCAGCCCCAGCGCGCCCCGACCGGGACCACGCTCGAGCAGCGGCGCTTCGACTTCTTCCGCCTCCAGCGCCAGGTGCCGGCCATCACCGAGGTCAGCTACATCGACGCGGCCGGGCGGGAGCAGCTCCGCGTCTCCCGCCTCGCCATGGACGCGATCGGCAGCCAGGCCGATCTCTCCACCGATCCGCGGTTCGTGGAAGCCAAGGCCCGCAAGATCTACCGGGGGCCGGTGTACTTCCGGAAGGAGTCCGAGCCCTACATGGTCATCGCCATCGCGGAGGGTGGCCAGGCCGGCGGGGTCACCGCGGCGGAGGTGAACCTCAAGTTCATCTGGGACGTGGTCTCCCAGATCAAGATCGGCAAGGCCGGCCAGGCCTTCGTGGTGGACGGGCAGGGCGCGCTCATCGCGCATCCGGACATCAGCCTGGTGCTCCAGAAGACGGATCTCACCCGGCTCGACCAGGTGAAGGCCGCGCTGGCCGGCCGCCCGCAGCCCGGCGAGGCCTCGCAGGAAGGCACCATCGCCCGCAACCTGCGCAACCAGCAGGTGCTGACCGCCCACACCACGATCCCCTCCCTCGGCTGGACCGTGTTCGTGGAACAGCCGCTCGAGGAGGCCTTCGAGCCCCTCCGCGCCTCGGTGAAGCGGACGGTGCTGCTCCTGGTCCTGGGCATCGTGCTCTCGGTGGGGGCGAGCCTCATGCTGGCCCGCACCCTCGCGCGGCCGATCCGAGCGCTGCAGGCCGGCGCGGTGCGCATCGGGGAAGGCAACCTGACCGACCGCATCGAGGTGAAGACCGGCGACGAGCTGGAGGTGCTGGCCGACCAGTTCAACCGCATGGCGGTCCAGCTGCAGGAGTCCTACGCCGGCCTCGAGCGAAAGGTCGACGCCCGCACCCGCGAGCTGCAGGAGGCCCTCGAGCAGCAGACCGCGACCGCCGAGATCCTGGGGGTCATCAGCGGCTCGCCCACCGACTCCCAGCCGGTCATGGACGCGGTGGCCCAGAGCGCGGCGCGGCTGTGCGACGCGGTCGACGCGCAGATCTTCCGAATCGACGGCGATTCCCTCCGGAGCGTGGCGATCCATGGATCCATGCAACAGTTCTCCTCGACCGCCATCGTGCCCGGCTTCGTGAGCGGCCGGGCGGTGATCGAGCGGAGGACGATTCACGTCCACGACCTGGCCGAGGAGGCGAAGGGCGAATACCCGGACAGCCAGACCCGACAGCAGGCCACCGGGACCCGGACGATCCTGGCCACCCCGCTGCTCCGGGAGGGCGTGCCGATCGGCGTGATTCTCATCCGCCGGCTCGAGAAGCGCCCGTTCGCCGACAAGCAGATCAAGCTGCTGGAGACCTTCGCGGACCAGGCGGTGATCGCGATCGAGAACGTGCGCCTGTTCCAGGAGCTGCAGGCGCGCACCCACGATCTCTCCCAGTCGCTGGAGGAGACCGGAGCGCTCAGCGAGGTGATCCGCGCGGTGAGCTCCTCGCTCGATCTCCGCGAGGTGCTCGACACGGTGGCCCGGCGGGCGATCGCGCTCTCCAGCGCGGACGGCTGCGGGATCTTCGAGCTCCGTCCCGGGCGGCAGGCCTTCGACGTGGTGGTGAGCCAGGGGCTCTCCGCGGAGTTCGTCGATGCGGTGCTGCACCTCTCGGTCGGGGTCGACCACGGCACGATCAGCCGGGCCTCCGAGACCGGGGAGCCGGTGCAGATCCCGGACGTGGAGGACGCCCACGGCTATCCCTTCCGGACCCTCTTCCTGCGCGAGGGCCTCCGATCGGTGCTGACCGTGCCCATGGGCGGCGGCGACGACGTGGCGCGCGGCATCGTGGTGGTGCGGCGCCTGCCCGGGCCGTTCGGCGAGCGCATCGTGAACCTGATGAGTGCGCTCGCCAACCAGTCGAAGGTGGCCATCGCCAACGCGAACCTGTTCCGGGAGATCGAGGAGAAGAGCCGGCTCCTCGAGGTGGCGAACCAGCACAAGTCGGAGTTCCT
>DASZJM010000711.1:0-3647 GCA_035948165.1 Candidatus Methylomirabilota bacterium | reverse complement strand
GACCGAGATCACGATGGCGCCTGACGCCACGCTGTTCTACGTGGACGCGTGGGCCACCGGACGGGCGGCGCGGGGCGAGGCGTGGGGCTTCGACCTGCTCGACTCGAGCCTGCTCGTGCGCGACGCGACCGGGCCGCTGCTCCGGGAGCGGGCGATCCTCGGCAGGCCGGCCCGGGACGGCCTCGGCGCCACCGAGGGCTTCGGCTACGTCGCGACGTTCGCGGCGCTGAGTCCCTCCGCCGGGAGCTGGGGCGTGCTCGCCGAGGAGCTCCAGACCGATCTCTCGGCGGTCGCGCCGGAGTGCCGGACCGCGGTCAGCACGCTCGCCCGGGGCGGGGCCCTCGCCCGGCTGCTCTGCCCGACTGCCCCTGCGCTCGGGAGGTCCGTGGAGGCGCTCTGGGCCCGGTGCCGCCGCCGCCTCCTCGACCTGCCGGCGCTCGCGCTGCGCAAGCTCTAGGCATCCCTGCTCGTCCTCACGCCACTCTCCGGCCTTTTGTGAGCCCGGAGTGGCCAAGTTACCGATTTCGTTACGCGACGAGCCGGGCATGTCCCTTGCTCCGTCCCGGGCCAGGAGGGCCGTCATGAAGCGGATCGCCGCGCGTTTGCTGCCAGTCGCCCTGCTGCTCCTGGTCGCCTCGCCAGCCCTCGCGCAGAGCCGCGGCGAGACGCTGCTGGTCGTCGTAGAGCTCGGCCCGAACAGCATGGACATCCACGGGGTGGGGGCGAACCGGCCCGCCTATCAGTCGTCCTGGAATCTCTACGACCGCCTCATGACCTACGGGGTGAAGGCCCTGCCCGACGGCACAAGGATGTACGACTACTCCGTGCTGAAGCCGGAGCTGGCCGAGAGTTGGCAGGTCGCCGCCGACGGCATGTCGGTCACCTTCAAGCTGCGCCGGGACGCGAAGTTCCACGACGGGACGCCGGTCACCGCCAAGGACGTGAAGTGGTCGTTCGACCGCGCGGTCACGGTGGGCGGTTTCCCGACCTTCCAGATGAAGGCGGGCTCGCTCGAGAAGCCGGAGCAGTTCAGCGTGGTGGACGACTACACGTTCCGGGTGACGTTCCTGCGGAAAGACAAGCTCACGATGCCGGACCTGGCGGTGCCGGTGCCGGTGGTCATGAACTCCGAGCTGGCCAAGAAGCACGCCACCGCGGCGGACCCCTGGGCGATGGAGTGGGTCAAGAACAACGACGCGGGCGGCGGCGCCTACAAGCTCGAGTCGTGGAAGCCGGGGCAGGAGTCGGTCTTCGTCAGGTTCGACGAGTGGAAGTCCGGCCCGCTGCCGAAGCTCAAGCGGGTGATCGTGCGGGAGGTCCCCTCGGCGGGGAACCGCCGGGCGCTCCTCGAGCGCGGCGACGCCGACATCTCGTTCGATCTGCCGCCCAAGGACTTCTCCGAGATTGCGGCGGCGGGCAAGCTCGCGGTGGTGGCCCACCCGGTGGAGAACGCGCACGCCTACGTCGGCATGAACGTCAAGAACCCGCCCTTCAACAACCCGAAGGTCCGCCAGGCGGTGGCCTACGCGATCCCCTACGAGAAGATCTTCCACTCGGTGATGTTCGACCGCGGCGCGCTCCTGATGGGCAACCCGATCGCCACCAACACCTTCGGCTACGACGCGAAGCTCTCCCCGTACAGGACCGACATGGCGAAGGCCAAGGCCCTGATGGCGGAGGCGGGCGTGCCGAACGGCTTCGAGACCCAGCTCTACTTCGACCAGGGCTTCGCCACCGTCAACGAGCCGGCGGCGGTGCTCGTGCAGGAGTCGCTCGGCCAGATCGGCATCAAGACCACGATCAACAAGATCCCGGGGGCGAACTGGCGGAACCTGATGCTCAAGAAGGAGATGCCGATCTACGTCAACGCCTTCGGCGGGTGGCTCAACTATCCCGAGTACTTTTTCTTCTGGAACTACCACGGCCAGAACGCGGTGTTCAACACCATGTCCTACCAGAACCCCGAGATGGACAAGCTGATCGACGCGGCTCGCTTCGAAACCGATCCCAAGAAGTACGCGGAGCTCGTGCGCGGCTTCACGAAGCTCGCGATCGCCGAGGTGCCGCGGGTCGCCCTGTACCAGCCGAACCTCGACGTGGCGATGCAGAAGGGGATCACCGGCTACCAGTACTGGTTCCACCGGCAGCTCGACTTCCGCCCGCTCGCGAAGAACTGACGCCCGGCCATGCTCCGGCTGATCGGACGACGGCTCCTGGCGGCCGCCCCCGGCCTGGCCGGAGTCGTCGTGGTCACGTTCCTCCTGACCCGGGCGCTCCCCGGCGATCCCGCTGCGTTCTTCGCGGGGCCCGCGGCCACGCGGGAGGCGATCGAGGAGATACGCCGGAGCCTGGGGCTCGACCAGAGCCTGCCGATCCAGTTCGGTGTGTACGTGCGGGACCTCACGCGGGGAGACCTCGGGAAGTCGTTGACCACGGGTCAGCCCGTGAGGAGCGACCTGATGAGCCGGCTTCCGGCCTCGCTCGAGCTGACCGGGTGCGGGCTCCTGCTGGCCATCTCGGTCGCCCTGCCGCTCGGCGTCCTCGCGGCGACCCGGCCCGGGTCCTGGGTGGATCACTTCTGTCGCATGCTGACCACCGCGGGAGTGTCGCTCCCGATCTTCTTCACCGGCCTGCTGCTGGTCTACGTCTTCTACTTCCTGCTCGGCTGGGCCCCGGCCCCGCTCGGCCGCCTCGACGCCTTCGCCTCCGCCCCGCGCTCGATCACGGGCTTCTTCCTGCTCGACGCCCTGCTGACCGGCGACCTCGGCGTGGCCGGGGCCATCCTCCGGCAGCTCGCGCTCCCCGCGATCACACTCGGCCTGTTCGCGATGGCCCCGATCGCCCGGATGACCCGCGCGGCGATGCTGGGTGTTCTCTCCAGCGATTTCATCCGGACCGCGCGGGCCAGCGGCCTCGATCGCCGCACCGTGCTGCTCACGTACGCGTTCCGCAACGCGATGCTCCCGGTGGTGACCACCCTCGGCATGGTGTTCTCGTTCCTTCTGGGCGCCAACGTCCTGGTCGAGAAGGTCTTCGCGTGGCCGGGCATCGGCTCCTACGCGCTCGAGGCCCTCCTCGTCTCCGACTACGCGCCGGTACAGGGCTTCATCCTGACTATGGCCGGGCTCTACGTGCTGCTCAACCTCCTGATCGACGTGCTCTACGGGGTGATCGACCCGCGGGCCAGGATCGAGGCGTGACCGCGCTGCTCCGGCACGGCCGCTACGTGCTGGGGGAGAACCCGGTCACCGGCCTGGCCTTCGGGCTCTTCGTGCTCCTGGTGGCGCTGGCGGCGGCGGGGCCCTGGCTCGTGCCCTACGACCCGCTCGCCAGCAACACCGCGGAGGCGCTCCGACCACCGTCGCGCGCGCACTGGTTCGGCACCGACCAGCTCGGCCGGGATCTGCTGAGCCGGGTGGTGGTAGCGACGCGCCTCGACCTGACGATCTCGATCTGCGCGGTGATGATCGCGTTTGCGGTGGGCAGCGCGGCCGGGGTCGCCGGCGGCTTCTACGGGGGATGGACCGACCGGCTCATGGGCCGGGTGCTCGATACCATCATGGCGTTTCCGCTTTTCGTGCTCGCGATGGGCATCGTGGCCGCCCTCGGCAACACGGTGGCGAACATCGTGTACGCGACCGCGATCA
>DASZJM010000710.1:0-12367 GCA_035948165.1 Candidatus Methylomirabilota bacterium | reverse complement strand
ACCATGGGCGAGGCGCCCGACCGGATGTTCCTGATCGCGCACCCGGAGGACGTGGACAAGCTCGCGGTGGCGGACCCGGACAAGGTCGCCTACCTGACCCAGACCACGCTGTCAGTCGACGACACCCGCGACTGCATCGAGGCGCTGCGGCGCCGCTTCCCGAAGATCGTCGGGCCGGCCAAGGACGACATCTGCTACGCGACCCAGAACCGCCAGGCCGCGGTGAAGACGGTGGCGGGGGCGGTGGACGTGCTGCTGGTCATCGGCGCGGCCAACAGCTCGAACGCCAACCGGCTGGTCGAGGTCTCCACCGTGATGGGGACGCCGTCCTACCTGATCAACGACAAGAACGACATCCGCCCGGAGTGGCTCGAGGGCATGGCCCGGGTCGGGGTGACCGCGGGGGCCTCCACCCCGGAGTTCCTGGTGACCGAGGTGGTCGAGGAGCTGCGCCGCAAGCACGGCTCCAACGTGCAGGAGGTCCACGTGGTCGAGGAAGACGTCCGCTTTGGCCTGCCGCGCGAGCTCGAGGACTTCGCCCGCGCCGCCGGCAAGACGCTGCCCCCGCGCGCCGGCGCGGTGGCGGTGACCGGGTAGACCCGTGCGCCTCGTCACCTTCCGTCGCGGGCGGGGCGAGCCGAAGCCGGGCGCGCTCTGGCAGGAGCATGTCCTCGACCTGGGCGGTCTCGCGAAGGACCTCGCCGTCCAGCGCGGCACGGTGCGCCGCGGCCGCGGCGGCTTCCCGCGCACGATCCTCGAGATCGTGCAGGGCAGCGACGCGGTACGCGCCCTCGTCCGGGAAGCGGTCGAGCACGGCCAGCGGCTGGTGGGGCAGACCGCGGCGGAGGAGCTGGCCCAGCGCCGGCTCGCCTATCCGCTCAAGCGGGTCAGGCTGCTCGCCCCGATCCCGTCGCCCTCGCGGAACATCTTCTGCCTGGGCCGCAACTACGCCGACCACGCGGCGGAGCGCGGGGCCGCCGCGCCGGAGCACCCGGTCTACTTCACCAAGCCCGCCACCTCGGTGGTGGGGCCGGGCGACGACGTGGTGCACCACGCGATCACCAAGGAGCTCGACTACGAGGTCGAGCTGACGGTGGTGATCGGCACCGGCGGACGCGACATCCCGCGGGCCGACGCGCTCAAGCACGTCTTCGGCTACACCATCGTCAACGACGTGACCGCGCGCGACCTGCAGAAGAAGCACCAGCAGTGGTTCAAGGGCAAATCGCTCGACACCTTCTGCCCGATGGGCCCGGTGCTGGTCACCGCGGACGAGGTGCCCGACCCGCAGGCCCTCGCGATCTCGCTGCGGGTGAACGGGCAGCTCCGCCAGTCGAGCCACACCTCCAAGATGATCTTCCCGGTGGCCCAGTGCATCGAGGTGCTCTCCCAGGGCATGACGCTCCTGCCCGGCGACATCATCGCGACCGGGACGCCCGAGGGCGTGGGGGCGGCGAGCGGCAACTTCCTGAAGGCGGGGGACCGGATCGAGGCCGAGGTGGAGTCGATCGGCATCCTTCACAGCAAGGTCGTCCGGCCCTAGCCCAGGGCGCGGATAAGGGCCCAGCTGCTTCGTTGGGGCCCTCGAGCGCACGCTCAACGTAGAGGGACTACGTCTCGCGTGCGCCCTTCGGGCCCCGCCTCGCAGCTGGACCCTTCTCCACGCCCTGGGTCGCCCGCTGACGGGCGTGGAGAAGGGCTCATCTGCTTCGTTGGGGCCCTCGGGCGCCCGCTCAACGTAGAGGGACTACGCCTCGCGTGCGCCCTTCGGACCCCGCCTCGCAGCTGGACCCTTCTCCCCGCCCTGAGTCGCGCGCTTACGGTCCGCGATTGCGAGCGCGAGGCGGGCGGGCTAGCATGCTGGCCCTGGGAGGGCCAACATGCGGACGGTGATCGAGGGCGGCTGGGTGGTGGCGTGGAACGGGCGCGGCCACGAGGTGCACGAGCAGGGGAGCGTCGTCTTCGAGGGCGACCGCGTCGTGCACGCGGGCGGGCCCTACACGGGCCCCGCCGACGCGCGCATCCCGGCGCGGGGCAAGCTGGTCTCGCCTGGCTTCATCAACACCCACGTGCACACCGCGGGCAACGGGGGCGACTACCTGCTGCTCGACATGGCCAAGAACGAGTACCGCACCGCCAACTACATGGCCTTCGCGGCGCCCCTCAAGGGCAAGATGACCCCGCCGTCGCCGGAGGCCACCGCGGCCATCCGGGCCTTCGTCTTCCTGCACGCGCTCAAGAACGGCACCACCACCGTCATCGACGTGGGCGGCCTGCGGGGGGACTGGGACGGCTACGCGCGGCTCGTGGACGAGCTCGGGGTGCGGGTCTACGGCGGCCCTCCGTTCCGCGACCGCGACACCTACATGGACACGCAAGGGCGGCTCACCTACGAGGAGGACGGGGCGGTGGGCCGGGCCCGGCTGCAGGAGGCGGTGGACTTCGCGCGCAAGTTCGACGGGGCGGCGCAGGGCCGCCTGCGCGCGCTCTTCAACGCGGCGCAGGTGGAGACCTGCACCGAGTCGCTGCTGCGGGCGGGCAAGGATGCGGCGCGCGCGATCGGCGCCCCGATCCACACCCACGCGGGCGGCAACCTGGTCGAGTTCCAGCGAATCATGGACGAGTACCGCAAGACCCCGGTCCGCTTCCTCGCCGACATCGACTTCCTCGACGAGCGCACCCTGCTCGGCCACGTGGTCTTCACCACCGCGCACGAGTGGGCGCACTATCCGTTCGGCGACGACCTGCGGCTGCTCGCCGAGCGCGGCAGCACCGTCGGCCACTGCCCCTACAAGTACGCCAAGATGGCGATGACCCTGCGCTCCTTCCAGCGCTACCTCGACGCGGGGGTGACGCTCGCCCTCGGCACCGACACCTTCCCCCTCGACATCGTCTCCGAGCTGCGCTGGGCCTCGATCCTGGCCAAGGTCACCGACGCCGACTACCAGGCCGGCCTCGCCCGCGACGTTTTCAACGCGGGCACCCTCGGCGGCTGCCGCTTCCTCGGCCGCGAGGACCTGGGGCGGCTCGGTCCCGGGGCCAAGGCCGACATCCTGCTGATCAACCTCGACCACGTGGGCGGGCCGGTATACGCGGACCCGATCAAGGCGCTGGTCGACTCCGCGTCCGGGCGCGACGTGGACACCGTGATCGTGGACGGCCAGGTGCTGGTGCAGGGCGGGCGCGCGACCCGCGTCGACGAGGACGCGGTCTTCGCGAAGGCCCGCGAGGCCACCCAGCACTACTGGAGCCGGGTCCCCGGGTGGCGGTGGGACCGCGCCACGGTGGACCAGATCATCCCGCCCGCGTTCCCCATCCACCGGGCCGCCCACTCGTGAGGCGTCCGCTCGGGGTCCTCCTCGCGCTGCGGCTGACCGCGGCGGCGCCGGCGGTCCGGGCCGCCGACCCCACCGCTCCCTACGAGGAGCTGAGGCTCCGCGCCCGATGAGCAGCTCCCCTCAATGACCAGCTCCCCCCATTGAGCACTTCCCCGATGAGCAAGCGGCAGCGGGTGACGGCGGCCCTCCGGGGCGAGCCGGTCGACCGGATCCCCCTCGCGTTCTGGCTGCACAACTTCGCGACCGAGAACTCGGCGCGGGGGCTGGCCGACGAGACGATCCGCCTGGCCGGCACGTTCGAGTGGGATTTCCTGAAGCCGCAATCGCGCGCCCAGAGCTTTGCCGAGATGTGGGGGCTCACCTTCGCCCCGTCGGGCGAGAAGGCGCGGCCGTACACGGTGACCCACGCCCCGCTGGCGACCGCCGACGACCTCGCGCGCCTGCCGGTGGCGGACCCGGGCTCGGGCGCGCTCGGCGAGCAGCTCGAGGCGCTGCGCCTGATCCGGGCCGCGGTCGGCCCCGACGTGCCGATCATCTGGACGGTGTTCGCGCCGCCGATGATCCTGCCCATGCTGGCGCGCGGCGGCCGCGAGCAGGCGCTGGGGTTCCTCCGCCAGGCCCCCCGCGAGACCGCGCGCGCCTTCGACGTGATGGCGGACACGCTGGCCGAGTACGCGCGGCGCTGCGTGGCCGCAGGCGCCGACGGCCTCTTCTACGCGACCAACGTGGCCACCACCGCGCTGATGAGCGCGGAGGAGTGCCGGCGCTGGCAGCGCCCGTGGGACCTGCGCATCCTGAGCGCGGTGGAGAGTGCGCCGTTCAACCTGCTCCACGTCTGCGGGACCGGCATCCACTTCGACGAGTTCGCCGACTACCCGGTCGCCGCGCTCTCGTTCGCCCGCGTGCCCGGCAATCCGACCCTGGCCGAAGCGCGCGCGCGGACCGGCCGTGCGGTGGTGGGTGGGCTGCCGGCCAAGCCCGAGATCGCGGGGATGACCGAGGCCGCGCTCGTCGAGCGCGCCGCGGCGGCGCGGCGGGAGATGCGGGACCGCTGGCTCCTGCTCGGGCCCGACTGCTCGATCAATCCCGACACGCCCGAGCGGCTGCTCCACGCGGTGGGCGCCGCGGTGCGGCACGCGGCGGTCTAAGGGGCTGGAAGGGCCCGTAACGCTGTGGTAGCATCCCGCCCACACCTTCTCCTTCTCAGGAGGCGGGCATGGCGCTCGACATCGGCAAGATTCGCAACGTTGCGTTCGTCGGCCATGGCGGGGTGGGCAAGACGTCCCTCGTCGAAGCTCTCCTGCACGCCTGCGGGGCCACCACGCGGCTGGGTAAGGTCGACGAGGGCACCACCACCACCGACTTCGACCCCGACGAGATCAAGCGCAAGATCTCGCTCAACACCGCGGCGGCCTTCTGCGACTACAAGGGCCACCGCCTCAACCTGATCGACACCCCGGGATACGGCGACTTCGTGGCCGACGCCCGCGCCGGGCTGCGGGTGGCCGGGGCCGCGATCGTGGTGGTGGACGCGGTGGCGGGCGTGCAGGTGCAGACCGAGAAGGTGTGGAAGTTCGCCAACGAGTACAACCTGCCGCGGGTGCTGGTGATCAACCGCCTCGACCGCGAGCGCGCCGACTTCTACCGCACCCTCGAGTCGCTGCAGAAGCGGCTGAAGGGCCGGCTGGTGCCGCTGCAGCTGCCGATCGGCAGCGAGGCGGGCTTCACCGGGGTGGTGGACCTCATCGCGATGCGTGCCCTCGTGTCGGCCGACGGCAAGCCGAAGGACGCGGAGATCCCGGCCGACCTGGCCGAGCCCGCCCGCGCCCACCGCGAGAAGCTGGCCGAGGCGGCCGCGGAGACCGACGACGACCTGCTCGCCAAGTACCTGGAGGAGGGCGCCATCGGCGAGGAGGAGATGCTGGGCGCCCTGCGCCGCGCCATCATGGCGGGCGACGTGGTGCCGGTGCTCTGCGCGTCCGCGACTCGCGGGATCGGGGTGGGGCCGCTGCTCGAGCTGATCGCGAAGGAGCTGCCGTCGCCCGCCGAGCAGGGCGAGGTGGCGGGCGCCGACCCGCGCACGAAGGCCGCGGTCAAGCGCGCGCCGGATCCGAAGGCGCCGCTCTGCGCGGTCGTCTTCAAGACCATCACCGATCCGCACGTGGGCAAGCTCTCCGTGTTCCGGGTCTACTCCGGCACCCTGCGCGCCGACAGCCAGGTCTACAACGCGACCCGCGACAGCCGGGAGCGCGTGGGGCACCTGGGCTGGCTCGCGGGCAAGACCCAGAAGGCGGTCGACGCGCTCGGTCCGGGCGAGATCGGGGTGGTGGCCAAGCTCAAGGACACCCTCACCGGCGACACCCTCTGCGACGAGGCGAGCCCGGTCGCGCTGCCCGGCATCAGCTTCCCGGAGCCGGCCATCTCCTTCGCGATCCAGCCGAAGACCCGCGGCGACGAGGACAAGATCTCGACCGCGCTCCACCGCATGGCCGAGGAGGATCCCACCCTGCACCACCACTACGATCCCGAGACCAAGCAGCTCCTGGTCTCCGGGATGGGTCAGCTCCACGTCGAGGTGGTGGTGGAGCGGATGAAGCGCAAGTACAACGTCGACGTCTCGCTCCTGCCCCCGCGCATCCCCTACAAGGAGACGGTGAAGGGGCGCGCCGAGGTGCAGGGCAAGTACAAGAAGCAGACCGGCGGGCGCGGCCAGTACGGCGACACGTGGCTGCGCATCGAGCCCCTCACGCGCGGCGGCGGCTTCGAGTTCGTCGACGACATCTTCGGCGGCGCCATCCCCCGCAACTTCATCCCGTCGGTGGAGAAGGGCGTGCGCGACTGCATGAAGCGCGGCATCTACGCGGGCTACCCGGTGGTCGATCTCAAGGTCACGCTCTACGACGGCTCCTATCACGACGTCGACTCCTCGGACATGGCCTTCCAGATCGCCGCCTCCATGGGGCTGCAGAAGGGCTTCCTGGACGCCAAGCCGTGCCTGCTGGAGCCGGTCATGAACGTGGAGGTGACGGTGCCCTCCGAGGGCGCGGGCGACGTGATCGGCGACCTGAACGGCCGCCGGGGCCGCATCGTGGGCATGGAGCCGGAGGGCGACGTGGTGGCGGTGCGAGGCCAGGTGCCGATGTCCGAGATGCTCACCTACGAGTCGAGCCTGCGCTCCATGACCGGCGGTCGCGGCGGCTACTCGATGGAGTTCTCCCACTACGAAGAGGTTCCGAGCCAGCTCGCCGAGAAAGTGGTGGCCGCCCACCGCGCCGAGAAGGACAAGCACTAGCGGGTCCCGCCGTGTCCACTCCGGGCGCGCCGGACTCGCCTCCGATCCCCCTCACCGTCTTTCCATCGAGGACTCCGCATGTTCGTGACCCACATCGAATGCACCGTCTGCGGCCAGCGTCACGAGGCCGGCCGCCTGCTCACCGTCTGCCAGGCCTGCGGCCAGATGCTCGCGGTCCGCTACGACCTGCCGCGCGCGGCGGAGGCGGTCTCCAAGGAGACCCTCCGGAGCCGGCCGCCCGGAATGTACCGCTTCCGCGAGCTGCTGCCGCTGGCCGCCACCGAGGAGCCGGTGACGCTCGGCGAGGGCGGCACGCCGCTCCTCGCGCTGCCCCGGCTGGCCGCGCACCTCGGGCTCCGGCACCTCTGGGCCAAGGACGAGGGCCAGAATCCCACCGGCACCTTCAAGGCGCGCGGGCTCGGCATGGCCATCACCAAGGCCCGCACCCTCGGCGTGCGCGGGCTCATGATTCCCTCCGCGGGCAACGCGGGCGGCGCGGCCGCGGTCTACGGCGCGCGCGCCGGCCTGCCGGTCGCGGTGGTGGTGCCGCGCGATACGCCGGAGGCGGCGGTGGCCGAGGCCGCCCTGGCCGGGGCGCACGTGTTCACGATCGACGGCACGATCGCCACCGCGGGCCGGGCCATCGCGTCGGTCGCCCCGGCTCTCGGCTGGTTCGACCTCGCCACGCTCAAGGAGCCCTACCGGCTCGAGGGCAAGAAGACGATGGGCCTCGAGCTGGCCGAGCAGCTCGGCTGGGACGCCCCCGACGTGCTGCTCTATCCGACCGGCGGCGGCACCGGGCTCGTCGGCATCTGGAAGGCCTACGAGGAGCTGGGCGCGATGGGCTGGGTCAAGGCCGGGCAGCCGCGCTTCATCGCGGTGCAGGCGGAAGGGTGCGCCCCGCTCGTCCACGCCTGGAAGGACAAGGCCGAGACCACCTCACCGGTGGAGAACCCGGTGACCGACGCGCCGGGTCTGCGCGTGCCCGGCCCCTTCGCCGGGCGGCAGATGCTCCGCATCCTGCGCGACACCGGCGGCTTCCCGCAGCCGGTGGGCGAGCGGGAGATCGTCGACGCCCAACGGCTCATGGCCCGCGTCGAGGGAATCTGGACCGCGCCCGAGGCGGCGGCCACTCTGGCCGCACTCCTTCATATGAAGGACGAGGGGCAGGTGGAGCCCACCACCCGGATCGTGCTCGTGCTGACCGGCGCGGGCATCAAGTACCCGCCGCCCCCGATGCCGCGGCCGGTGCACCTGGAGGGATCGGCCGAGGCCATGCTCGCGCGCTTCCGCGAGGCGATCGGCTCGTAATTCCCTTGACACCGTCGCGCGCCCGTCGGTAGATTCTCGGCACTCCCGGCCGACGCGCGGGAGATCTCCCCACGCTCGCAGCAGGAGGACGCCATGGGCGCGCTCACTCGCCGGAGATTCCTGACGGTGTCGGGCCTGGGGCTGGGCGCCTTGGCCGGCGGCGGGCTCGCCGGCTGTGCCGCGTCGATGAAGGGCGACTTCGCGCCCAAGAGCGGGCCGCGCGTGGTCGTCATCGGCGGGGGCTGGGGCGGGGCCACCGCGGCGAAGTACGTGCGGCTGCTCGACCCGGGCGTCGAGGTCGTCCTGATCGAGCCCGGCCGCCGGTTCGTCTCCTGCCCGTTCAGCAACCTGGTGGTCGCCGGCGTCCGCACCATCGATTCCCTCACGATGGGCTACGACGGCCTCCGCCAGCGCGGCGTGCGGATCATCCACGAGACCGCGAGCGCCATCGAGCCGGACACGAAGCGGGTGCGCCTCGGCGAGGGCTACCTGCAGTACGACCGGCTCGTGGTCTCGCCCGGGGTGGACTTCCAGTGGGAGCAGGTGGAGGGGCTGGCCCAGAACCAGGAGACGATCCTCCACGCGTGGAAGGCGGGCCCGCAGACCGTGCGGCTCGCCCAGCAGATCGCCGCGATGCCGGACGGCGGCGTCTTCGTGCTCAGCATCCCGCTCGCGGCCTATCGGTGCCCGCCCGGCCCCTACGAGCGGACGTCGCTGGTGGCCTGGTACCTCAAGGCCAACAAGCCCCGGGCCAAGCTCATCGTGCTGGACGCCAACCCCAACATCATCTCGAAGACCGCGCTCTTCCGCGCCGCGTGGCAGGCCTACCCCAACATCGACTACCGGCCGGCCAGCCGGGTGATCGGGGTCGACCCGGGCGCGCGCGAGGTCCGCACCGAGTTCGATCGCGTCCGCTACGACGTGCTCAACCTCATCCCGCCCCAGCGCGCGGGGGCGATCGCGGTGCAGGCGGACCTGGTGGGCGGGGACAAGCGCTGGTGCGAGGTCAACCACGTGACCTACGAGTCGGTGAAGCAGCCGGGCATCCACGTGATCGGCGACGCGACCATCGGGCTGCCGGTGCCGAAATCCGGCAACGTGGCCAACGCGATGGGCAAGATCGCGGCGGCCTCGGTGGTGAGCCTGATCAACGGCAAGCAGCCGCCCATCCTCGCGCCCGGCAACACCTGCTACAGCTGGGTGAGCGATCGGGAGGCCATCGCGGTGGTCAACGCCTACAAGATCGACAACGGCAAGGTCGTGCAGATCGAGCAGAAGCTCACCCCGGCCCAGAGCCCGCTGGTGGCCCAGCGCGCGGTGGGTTGGGCCCAGTCGATCTGGGCGGACGTGCTGTCATGAGCGCGGCGACGCTGCTCGCGGCCGGGCTCCTGCTCGGCGTCCTCGGGGCGACGGCGGCGGAGGCGGCCGGCCCGCTCGACGAGCGCGGCGCGGTGAAGTCGGTCACCTGCTCCGCGTGCCACGGGGTGGGCGGCAACAGCCGGTCGGCCGCCATGCCGATCATCGCCGGGCTCGACGCCGGCTACCTCAAGAAGCAGATCGAGGCCTACGCGGCGGGCAAGCGGCTCTCCGCCGAGATGGAGCCCTACGCCAAGCAGGTCCTCGACCTCGGCGTGGACGACGTGGCCGCCTACTTCGCCGCGCGCCGGCGCGAGCCCACGCCGGTGACGTCGCCCGCGGACGCGATCGCGCGCGGGAGCAGCGCGGCCGCCCAGTGCGCGAGCTGCCACGGCCCCCGGGGCCAGGGCGACGCGGCCCGGGGCATCCCGGGTCTGGCCGGCCAGGCGCCGGGCTACCTACGCGAGCAGATGCTGCTGTTCAAGGCGGAGCGGCGCAGCCCGGGCGATCCCGCGGTCGGCGCGGTCAAGGCGATGCTGAAGACGATCCCGGACGACACCTTCGCCGACCTGGCCGCCTACTACTCGAGCCTCCGCTAGCGGCAACTCGCGCTATCATGGTGGCTCCCATGAGCCACCCGGGAGGAGGAACGGCGGAGTCGCCGGAGTGACGCTGGCGCTCGCGCTCCTTCTCTTCGGCCTCGCGTTCTGCGGGGCCTTCGTCTCCGGCCTGGTCGGCGTGGGCGGCGCGGTCGTGATGATCCCGCTCCTCTACTACGTGCCCCCGCTGCTCGGCGCCGGCGAGCTCCCGATCCAGGACGTGGCCGGCCTCAGCATGACGCAGGTCCTCGCCGCCGCGCTCACCGGCGCGTGGAGCCACGGCCGGCACGCGCTGGTCCACCACCGCCTGGCCTGGACCGGCGGGCCCGCGATGGCGGCGGGCGCGCTGCTGGGCGCGATCGCCTCCGCCCGGGTCTCGGGCCGCGCGCTGCTCGCCACCTTCGCGCTGATGGCCACCGCGGCGCTGCCGCTGATGTTCGTCACGCCGGCCGCGCCCGCGCGGGACGGCGACCCGGCGCTGGCGCGGTTCAGTCGTCCCGCCGCGGTGGGGCTGCCCGGCGCGATCGGGCTCATGGCCGGGCTGGTGGGCGCGGGGGGCGCGTTCCTGCTCGTCCCGGTGCTCGTCGGCGTGATGCGGGTGCCGATGCGGCTCGCCATCGGGACCTCGCTGGCCATGGTCGGCATGGCCGCGGTGACCGGCTTCCTGGGCAAGGTCCTGACCGCCCAGGTGCCGCTCTGGCCGGCGGCCACCGTGGTGCTCGGCTCACTGAGCGGGGCGCCGCTCGGCGGCCGGGTGAGCCGCCGGGTGCCGGTGCGGGTGCTGCGCGGCGTGCTCGCGGGTATCATCGCGCTGGTCATGCTGCGCGTCTGGCACGACGTGGCGACCCACTGACATGCGATACGGCTTCGTCATCGATCAGCGCAAGTGCATCGGCTGTCACGCCTGCACGGTGGCCTGCAAGGAGGAGAACCAGGTCCCGCTCGGGGTGAACCGCACGTGGGTGAAGTACATCGAGAAGGGGGTGTACCCGGACACGCGGCGCTACTTCAGCGTGATGCGGTGCAACCACTGCGACAACGCGCCGTGCGTGACGATCTGCCCCACGGTGGCGCTCTACCGGCGGCCCGACGGCATCGTGGACTTCGACGGGGAGCGCTGCATCGGCTGCAAGTCGTGCATGCAGGCGTGTCCCTACGACGCGCTCTATATCGACCCCGAGACGAAGACCGCGGCCAAGTGCCACTACTGCGCCCATCGGGTGGAGGTCGGCCTCGAGCCGGCGTGCGTCATCGTGTGCCCGGTGCAGGCGATCGTGCCCGGCGATCTCGACGACCCGCACAGCACGATCTCGCGGCTCGTCGCCTCGCAGCAGACCCAGGTGCGCAAGCCGGAGCAGGGGACGCGGCCCAAGCTCTACTACCTGGGCGCGGAGGCCGCCGCGCTCACCCCCGACATGCAGGAGCGCCGCGGGGGCTTCGTGTTCTCCCAGGTCGGGAGCATTCCCATGCCGGGCCAGCCGAATCGCCCGGTCGCGTCCGCGCCGGCGAGACCGAGCGCGCCGGCCACGTCCCTGAGCGACGGAATCGATCTGCTCGCTCTGGCCCGCACCGTATACGATGTCGCCCACCCCGAGCGGGCGTGGGGATGGAAGGTCGCCGCGTACCTGTGGACGAAGTCGATCGCGGCGGGCGCGTTCCTGGTCGCCTCGCTGGGGCTCGCGGCCGGGCTCTTGACCGTGGATGCGCTGGTAGGGCTCGCGGTCCCGGTGATCGGGCTCGCGTTCTTGCTGCTGACCTCGCTGCTGCTGGTGTTCGATCTCAAGCGCCCCGAGCGCTTCCTCTATCTCGTGCTCAAGCCGAATCCCCGCTCGTGGCTGGTGCTGGGCGGCTTCATCCTGTTCGCGGCCGGGGTGCTCGGCGCGCTGTGGCTGCTCGCCGGTCTGCTGGCGCACCTCGTGGTGCTGCAGCTGCTCGCGTGGCCCATGGCGGTGGTGGCCGCCGCCACCGCGGGGTACAGCGCGTTCCTCTTCGGCCAGGCCGAGGGCCGCGACTTCTGGCAGAGCCCGTTGCTGCTGCCGCACCTGCTGGTGGCCGCGCTCGTGGCCGGCTCGGCGAGCCTGCTGCTCGCCGCCCGCGCGCTCGGCAGCGCGTCTCTCATCGCGGGCGGCCTCGGGCTCGTGCTCTGGGGCTCGCTCGCGGTGAGCGCGCTGGTCCTGTTCGCGGAGCTGTTCACCGCGCACGGCACCCGGGACGCGGCGCGGGCGGCCCGCCTGCTCACCCACGGACCGCTGCGGGTGCCGCTCTGGGGCGGGGTGGTGGTCGCCGGGATCGCGCTGCCGCTCGTGCTGCTGCTGAGCGCGTCGGTGCCGCTCGGCTCCGAGCTGGCCGCCGGCCTCGCGCTCGGCGGCCTCTGGCTCTGGGAAGAGCTCTGGATCCGCGCGGGCCAGATGATCCCGCTCAGCTAGGAAGGGGTCAGGTCTTGCATTACGACATTTTCGCGACGCGAGAGC
>DASZJM010000709.1:0-20313 GCA_035948165.1 Candidatus Methylomirabilota bacterium | reverse complement strand
CGGCCGGGCGGGGCTGCCTCCACCGAGAGGGTGTAGAACGCGGTGGTGCCGAGGCTGAACGCGATGCCGGTCAACACGCGGTTCGTGAGCACGGCTCCCCCGGTGGGGACCAGGAGCAGGGCGGAGGCGGCGGCGAGCAGGATCAGGCACAGGACGAGGGGCCGCCGGCGCCCGAAGGCGTCGACGAGCCACCCGCCGAAGGGACGCACGCCGAGCTGGGCGATGCCGCCGACGCCGAGCATGAAGCCGATGCTGCGCGCGTCGTAGCCCTGGTCGTGCAGGAAGAGCGGCAACAGGGCGAGGCTGCCGAAGTGCACCGCCGTCCACAGGAGCAGGCCCCCGGTGAGCGCGAGCACGTTACGGGTGAGGGTCGCGGCCGGGTCGACTTCGACGGCGGTGTGGCGCGTGATCACGGTTATCTCGACGCGAGCGGGGGCAGCTCGGCGAAGTCCTCGGTGCGCGGCAGGTCGGCCACCAGCCGGAGCAGATCGGCCGGCGGCGTGGTGAGCCGGCGCTCGGCCAGGTCGAGCCACCCGATCGACGACGTCACCGTCGCGGCGGTGCGCCCGTCGGCTCGCACGATGGTGCTGCTCAGCCGGAAGCGCGCGCCGTGGTGCTTGAAGAAGGAGTCCATCGAGTAGCCGCGGCTCGCGAAGTACTGCATCCGGGAGTCCTCGGCGACCTCGAGATAGGCGACCGTGCGCATGTGGCCGTTCTGGTCCATGTCGGGCCAGCGGGCGTGGATCGAGACCTCGAAGGGCGTGGGCACGGCGTGGGCTCCTCTCTTCCTCGTGGTGATCGGCCGAGAGCCACGCTACCCCCGCCCAGTCGAAGCGGACGGTACGAAATCCGTACTGCGCGGCGGTCGGGCTCCGCGGTATGGTCGGAGCATGAAGAGCTACGGTCAGTTCTGCTCGATGGCGCGGGCCCTCGATCTGCTCGGCGAGCGCTGGAGCCTCCTCATCGTGCGCGAGCTCCTGTGCGGCAGCCGCCGCTTCGGCGAGATCCAGCGTGGGATCCCGCGCGTCTCGAGCACCATGCTGGCCGGGCGTCTGCGCGAACTCGCCGCCGCGGGCGTGATCGAGCGCGGCGCCGGCAACGCGGGACCCGAGTACCGGCTGACCCCCGCGGGTCTGGAGCTGGCCGCGGTGGTCCGTGAGCTCGGCACGTGGGGTCAGCGATGGCTTCCGCGCGAGCTCCGCGCAGGCGAGCTGGACACGCGCGCGCTGGTGTGGGACATCCACCGCCGGGTGCGGCGGGACGCCCTCCCCGAGCGGCCCTTCGTGGTCCGCATCGAGCTCACCGACGTGCGCGGCGGCGCGGCACGCCACTATCTCCTGCTCCGGCGCGACGAGGTGTCGCTCTGCACGGCGAACCCGGGATTCCCGGAGGAGCTCTGCCTGCGCGCGAACCGGCGCACCCTGATCGGGTGGTGGCGGGGAGACCTGACCTTCCGGCAGGCGCTCGACGCGGGCCTGGCCCTCGAGGGTCGGCGCGAGTGGGTGCGCGCGTTTCCGACCTGGTTCGAGCGCTACCTGTTCGCGGCGGTCGCTCCCGCACTTCCCGCCGCGCGGGCCGCCCGCTGAGACGGACGCCGGCTCAGCGCACGTCCTTGTTCGGATTGATCAAGTACTTTCCGATCTGGGCGATGCGGCCGACGCCGAGGATGAAGAGGGCCGCGAAACCTGGCGCGAAATCTTAGGCCGGGAGCGGGGTGCGCCCTAGCGTAGCATCGCCCGTATCCGGTCGATCGCGGACCCGGGGGCCTTCACCCGGTAGTGCACACCGTCGCCCTCGTAGGACTCCGAGATCACGTGGATCTTGTGGATCTCGCCGATCGCGTTGCCCGCGGCGTACGGAACGACGAGGTCAACCTCGGACATGTCCGCCTCGAAGGCACCGACGATCGCGTCCCGGACGCGCTCGACGTCGGCCGGGTCCTTGGCCGAGACGAGAAGCGCGGCCGGGAATTCCTTCGCGAGCCCCTCCCGCCCGGCCGGGACGACCTTGTCGATCTTGTTGAGCACGAGAAGCCACGGGACGTCGCCCGCGCCGATCTCGTCCAGGACCTCGCGGGTGACCTGCATCTGGGAGCGGAAGACCGGGTCGGCCGCGTCGACGACGTGCAGCAGCAGGGAGGCCTCCAGTGCCTCGTCGAGCGTCGAGCGGAAGCTGGCCACCAGGTCGTGTGGGAGCTTCTTGATGAATCCGACCGTATCCGAGACCAGGATGCGCGGGCGGCTCTCGGGCCAAAGCGCCCGGACGGTGGTGTCGAGAGTGGCAAAGAGCTTGTCGGCGACCAGCACGTGGGAGCCGGTGAGGGCGCGCATCAGCGACGACTTGCCCGCGTTGGTGTAGCCGACCAGCGCGACGCGCAGCGCTTCCTGACGCTTGGCCCGTCGCGTCTTCGACTCGTCGTCGATGGCGGCCAGCTCCGCCTTGAGCTCGGAGATGCGGTCGCGGATCTTCCGGCGGTCGAGCTCCAGCGAGGACTCTCCCGCGCCGCGCTGGCCGATGCCGCCCCGCTGGCGCTCGCCGCCTCCGGTCTCGCGTAGCCGGGGCGCCACGTAGGTGAGCCGGGCGATCTCGACCTGCAGGCGGGCCGGTCGGCTCGACGCGTGCCGATGGAAGATCTCGATGATCACCCCGGTGCGATCCAGGACCGTCGCCGCGGTGGCGCGCTCAATGTGGCGGAGCTGGCGCGGGGAGAGATCGTGGTCGACGACGACGACGGAGGCGCGCGGCTCGCCCTCGGGGAGGGGCGGCTTCGCGTGGCCAGGCGAGGCGGTCTCCGCCGTCGCCTTCTTCCTCCCCGGCGGTCCCTTGGAGACGACGCCGGTGCCGCCGGTCCACCCAGCCAGCTCCGCCAGCTTGCCCTGGCCTAGGAGCGTGGTCGCACCGACCCCCGTCCGCTTCTGCGTCACCTCGCCGACGGCCTCGAAGCCGAGCGTCTCGCAGAGGCGCTTGAGCTCCGTCAGCGACGACCGCTGCTCCGCGTCGGTGACGCCGGCGAGCTGCACTCCGACGAGCACCGCCC
This sequence comes from Candidatus Methylomirabilota bacterium, assembly GCA_035948165.1. Taxonomy (GTDB): domain Bacteria; phylum Methylomirabilota; class Methylomirabilia; order Rokubacteriales; family CSP1-6; genus CAMLFJ01. The sequence goes on along the minus strand of DASZJM010000709.1, from coordinate 17,276 downwards.
GCGGCCGCGGGGCTTCGGTCGGGGTTGACATGGTCGTACTTGTACCACGACGACAGGGCCGTCAGACGGCTGGCGGACGCGCGCAGCTCCTCGAGCGGAGCCGGACCTGACGGAGCCGCGTCAGCGCCCGGCGACGGTAGCCCGCGCCGGGCGCACCTCGAAGGAGGGACCAAGCTCGCTCTCGTGCCGGTCGCTGGCCGGCGACACCCGTCGGTGTATGTCGAGGCGCACCAGGGTTTCCGCGTCGAGACGTCCGGTCACCGGAATCCCCTCCGATCGCTGATACCTCGCGAGCGCGCTCTGGGTCCGGCGGCCGACCACGCCATCGATCGGGCCCGGGCGGTATCCCAGCTCTCCGAGCGTGCGCTGGGCCTCACGAATGAAGCGCGGCTCCGAGGTCGCCGCGGCCGGGACCGCGCTGGCGGCGTGGACCGGCTCGCGTGAACCGGCGGGTCCTCCAAGGGTCGAGAGCGAGACGACGACGGATGCCGCGCCGAGGACGGTCTGCCATCTCATGGCGGTTCCTCCTCCCGGGCAAGAGTGCATCACTGGTGCCATGCGGGGATAGCGGGGCGGTCTCCTCGATTTCGTCTCGACGCCGTCTCGATGGACGTTGTTACCGTGTAAGAAGGTCGACCGCGGAGTCGTAAGAAGTTCTCGGAGTAGCGTCCTGGCCTACGGGCTGTCCGGGAGGTGACACGGATGCCGGTCGGGATCACGCGGGCCCTTGCGCTCACGGTGAGCACGGTGGTCCTGACCACGACGCTCACGACGTTGTGGTGGTTCGGCTACGGCTGGTGAAGGCCCTTGTTCGGATTGATCAGGTACTTCTCGCCGGTGGCCTGCTTGCCGTAGACCGCGATCTCCTCGAGCCGCAGGGCGCCGGCGAGCGAGACCTCCTTCGTGTAGGTGCTCGCGAAGGTGGTCTTGACCTCGGCCGCGACGCGCTCGCGCAGCTTCTGGGCCGCCTCGAATCCGATCTTTTGCAGAAACGGGGTGAGGAGCCAGCCGCCGATGCCCCAGGCCATGCCGAAGGTCCGATTGAACTGCGTCGGCCCCCGGTCGAGCCCTCCGTAGATGTAGACCTGCTTGTGGACGGTGGACCCGTAGCGGCTGTATTCCTTCGCGGTCCGGTTGGCCGCGATCTCCATGGCGGCGAGGATCTGCCCCGCCAGGATCCCGCCGCCGATCGCGTCGAACGCGACGGTGGCGCCGGTCGCGACGAGGGCCTCGGTCAGCTCGTCCATGAAGGCGGGCGAGCCCGAATCGCACACGTGGACCGCGCCGATCTTCTTCAGCACGTCCGCCTGCTCCGCCTTGCGCACGATGTTCACCAGGCCCACCTGATCCTTGAGACAGATCTTGTTGAGCATCTGTCCGAGGTTCGACGCGGCGGCGGTGTGCACGAGGGCCTTGTGCCCCTCCGCGCGCATGGTCGCGACCATGCCGAGCGCGGTGAGCGGGTTGACGAAGCAGGAGGCGCCCTCGGCCGGCGTGGTGCCCGGGGGCAGCACCAGGCACTGCACCGCCTTGATGCAGCGGAACTGCGAATACATGGCGCCGCCGAGGACCGCGACGGTCTTGCCCATCAGCGCCTGCGCGGCCGGAGACGAGCCCGCCTGCACGACCACGCCCGCGCCCTCGTTGCCGACGGGCAGGGACTGGTCGAGGCGGCCCGCCATCGCCTTCATCACGCCCGGCGAGAGGCTCGCGGTCACCACCGGCCGGTCCGGCGTACCGGAGGCCTTGGCGGTGCTCATGTCGGCGCCCGCGAAGAGCAGGCCCTGGTCGGACGGGTTGATGGGGGAGGCGTCCATGCGGACGATCACCTCCTCCGGCTTCGGCTCGGGGGTGGGCACGCTCACGAGCGAGAGCTCGAGGGTGCCGCCCGTCTTCACGGTGGAGCGAAGCTGAAGTCCCGCGCTCGCGTTGGTCATGGCGATCCTCCGAGTAGGGATACTACCAGATCGCCCGGCCGAGCCCCGGACCTGGCGAATCCCCGCGCTCCTAGGGTAAGGTCGCCGCGTGATTGCCCGGCGACGCGCCGTCCTCGTGCTGCTCGGTGGGGCCCTGCTCGTCGCCCCGGCGCTCGTGCGGGCGCAGCCGGCGGTGAAGGTCACTCGGGTCGGCTTCATCACGCCCGCCTCCGCCTCCGACCCGCGGATGCAGGGGCTGCTCGAAGCCCTCCGCCAGGGGTTGCGGGACCTCGGCTACGTGGAAGGTCGGAACCTCGCGATCGAGCCTCGATGGGCCGGGGAGCAGTACGATCGGCTGCCCGGCCTCGCCGCCGATCTGGTCGCGCGGCGCGTGGACGTCATCGTGGCGGTCGCGGTGCCGGCCATCCGGGCCGCCAAGGAGGCGACCAGCACGATCCCGATCGTGATGGCCGCGGTGGTGGATCCGGTGGCGACCGGGCTCGTCGCGAGTCTGGCGCGCCCGGGCGGCAACGTCACCGGGCTCTCGACCATGGGGCCGGAGATCACCGCCAAGCAGGTCGAGATGCTGAAGCAGATCGTGCCCCGGGCGTCGGTGGTCGCGGTGTTCTGGAACCCGTCCAATCCGGGCAACCGGCCGCAGCTCAGGGCGGCGGAATCGGCGAGCCGCGCGCTCGGCATGCGGCTGCAGTCGCTGGAGGTGCGTACTCCCGCCGACTTCGATCCCGCCTTCGCGGCGATGATCAGGCAGCGGGCGGATGCCCTCATCGTGCTGGCGGACGTGATGCTGAACGACAACCGGAGCCGTCTCGGCGAGCTGGCCGCGGCGAACCGGCTGCCGACGGTGTACGGGCAGGACGCGGGCGGCAGCGGCCTCCTGTCGTACAGCGCCGACACTCGCGAGCTGTTCCGACGGTCGGCGAGCTACGTGGATCGGATCCTGAAGGGCGCCCGGCCCGGCGATCTGCCGGTCGAGCAGGCCAACACCTTCGAGCTCGTCATCAACCTGAAAGCGGCCCGGGCGCTCGGGCTCACCGTCCCGCCGTCGCTGCTGCACCGGGCCGATCGCGTGATCGAGTAGCTCAGTCCTCGCGGTTGGCGACGCGAGGGCCCCCGCTCACGTACAGGGTCTCGCCGGTGATGAAGTTGGCGCGGTCGGAGGCGAGGAAGACCACCGCCCACGCTACCTCCTCCGGCCGGCCCAGGCGCTGGAGCGGCACCTCGCGGGCGGCCTGGGCGATCATCGCCTCGGTCTTCCACACCTCGAGCACGCCTTCGGTCTCGGTGGGCCCCGGCGCCACCGCGTTGACCGTGATCCCATGCTTGGCCCACTCCGCGCCCAGGCTCTGGGTGAGGGCGGTGACGCCCGCCTTGGCCGCCGCGTAGGCCGCCATGCCGCGCGAACCGGTGCGCCCCGCCACCGACGTGATGTTGACGATCTTGCCCGCGCGCTGCGCGATCATGACGCGGCCGGCCGCCTGGCAGCAGAGGAAGACGCCGGTGAGGTTCGTCGCGATCATCGCGTCCCACTCCGCGCGCGGCAGCCGATCGAGCGGCGCGCGGATGCGGTAGCCCGCGTTGTTGACCAGGTGGTCGACGCGGCCGAACTCGCGCACCGTCTCGGCCACCAGGTGCTCCACCTGCGCGGCCACGCCCACGTCGCAGGAGACCGCGAGGGCGCGCCGGCCGAGCGCGCGAGCTTCGCCCGCCACCGCCTCGAGCGGCTCGAGCCGGCGCCCGCTCGCCACCACGTGGGCGCCGGCCCGGGCCAGCTCGACGACGATGGCCCGGCCGATTCCCTGGCCGGCCCCGGTCACGATCGCGACGCGATCCTGTAGCATGCCGCCGGCTACCGTACCACCTCTTGACAAGCCCGTGAATCGGACTAGGCTCGGCCCGAGTCGGGATTCTACGGCCGCTCGACGTTAACCTCTGGTCCGAAGGAGGTCCGCCATGGCCCACTACCTCAGCGACGAGGAGCTCACCCGGACGGCGCCGGCCGAGATCGCGGCGTTCGCCTCACCCATCCCCACCCAGATCGTCTCGAACGGCGAATTCATACCACTGCCCCAGACCCGCGACCAGCAACGGGTGGAAGCTCGCATCAAGGAGCTGGCCGACGACCTCGGCCCCCGTCACGGGATGAACCGGCGGCAGTTCCTCGCCTCCAGCGCCGGGATGGCGGCGGCCTTCATCGCCATGAACGAGGTGTTCGGCCCGATCTTCGACGTCAGCCCGGCCGAGGCGCAGACCCCCGGGGCGGCGAACCAGCGGGCGGGCGCGCTGTCCAAGCAGTTCATCATCGACGCGCAGACCCACTTCGTGCGCGACGACTTCAACCAGGCCGGGCTCCTCGACCTCGCCAAGTACGCCAAGCAGAACTGGAACCCCTCGCTCTGGGGCGAGAACAACCTGGCCCGCTTCAAGTTCGAGAACTACCTCAAGGAGATCTTCGTCGACAGCGACACGAAGGTGGCGTTGCTCACCGGGGCCCCCTTCGACGATCCGACGTGGGACTTCCTGACCAACGACCAGATCGCGATGGCCCGCGCCTCGATCAATAAGATCAGCGGCTCGCGGCGGCTGCTCGCCCACTCCGTCTTCACCCCCAAGAAGGCGAACTGGATGGACGAGGTCGACCGGTGTATCGCCACCGTGAAGCCCGACTCGTGGAAGGGCTACACCATCGGCGACCCGCTCTTCCCCTCCAAGCAGCAATCCTACTGGCGGCTCGACGACGACAAGCTGATGTACCCGTTCTACGAGCGCATCAGCAAGGCGGGCATCACCACCGTGTGCATCCACAAGGGGCTGCTGCCCGCCGACTACGAGAAGTCGTGGCCGGGGGTGTGGGAGTACAACACGGTCTGGGACGTGGGGAAGGCGGCGAAGGACTGGCCGAAGATCAATTTCGTGATCTACCACGGCGCGCTCCGGCCCTTCCTGGAGAAGCCGGACGACGCGCTGGCCGAGTTCGAGCGAAGCGGCCGCATCCAGTGGGCGACCGACCTCGCGGAGATCCCGGCCAAGTACGGGGTCAAGAACGTCTACGGTGAAGTGGGCACGTCGTTCGCGAATTCCGCGGTGGCCAACCCGCGCTTCGCCGCCGCGTTCGTCGGCACCCTGACGCGCGGGCTCGGGGCCGATCACGTGGTCTGGGGCACCGACTCCCTGTGGTACGGCTCACCCCAGTGGCAGATCGAGGCGATGCGGCGCCTCGAGATCCCGGCCGACATGCAGAAGAAGCACGGGTTCGCGCCCCTGGGCGCGGCCAACGGGCCGGTCAAGACCGCGATCTTCGCGCGGAACTCGGCGCGGCTCTACGGAATCGACATGAAGACGGCGCAGGGCGCCATCACCGGCGACAAGGTGGCGGCGATCAAGGAGGAGTACACCCGGCTCGGCGGCATGCGCAGCAACGCGCGCTACGGCTACGTGCATCGGGTGACCACGTAGCGAAGACGGCCGACGGAGCAGGCCGGCGCGGGAGATCCCCCGCCGGCCTGCTCGCGGTCAGGCGAGATTGGCGCGGAAGAAGGCGGCGGTGCGCTCCCACGCGAGCTTCGCGGCGGCTTCCTGGTAGCGCGGCGTCGAGTTGTTGTGGAAGCCGTGCTGGGTGCCGGGGTAGATGTACATCTGGTGCGTGACGCCGGCGGCCCGGAGCGCCGCCTCGAAGGCGGGCCACATCTCGTTGATCCGCGGGTCGGTCTCCGCGTAGTGGATCAAGAGCGGCGCCTTGATCCGCGCCACCCCGGCGGTCTCGGCCGCCGCGCCGTAGAACGGCACCCCCGCCTGCAGGTCGCCGCCCATCGTCACCGCGAGGAAGTTCACGGTGCTGCCGCCCCAGCAGAACCCGGTCACCCCGAGCTTGCCGGTGGAGAGCGCGTGGGCCTTCAGGAAGGTCGCGCTGTTGAGCATATCGGTGCGCAGGTTGGCCTGGTCGAGCTTGGCCTGCAGGGTGCGGCCGTCGTCGTCGTTGCCCGGGTAGCCGCCCACCGGGAAGAGGCCGTGCGGTGCTAAGGCCACGAAGCCCTCGACGGCGGCGCGGCGCGCGACGTCCTCGATGTAGGGATTGAGGCCGCGGTTCTCGTGGACCACCAGGACGGCCGGGAACGGTCCCGGGCCCGCGGGCTGGACCAGGTAGCCCCGCATCTGCCCCGACGTGCCGCCGGGCGAGGGGTAGCTCACGTAGGTCGCCTTGATCCGCGTGTCGGTGAAGGAGATGGTCTGGGCCTGCGCGTAGCGCGGCAGCAGCGCCTGCGCCATCGCGAGACCGCCCACCACCGCGCTCGCCAGGAGCAGAAACTGGCGTCGGTCGATGCGGCCGTGGCAGTACTCGTCGTAGAGGTCGTACACCCGCTGGTCGATCTCGATCTGGGTCACCGTGTCGGTCATGGCCGGCCTCCTCCGTGCCGGCCATCCTGCCCCGGCCGGGGCCCGCGGTCAAGAACCGGGACGGCCACGAAGATGGGCGGTCCGCCGGCCGCGGGGCGCGATAATCGGCGCCGGTGAGGATCCTGCAGCGCTACCTCGCGATCGCGCTGGCCCTGGCGGTGGTGGCCGCGATCTACCTCTCGCTTCGGGACGTGCCCTTGCCCGACCGGGCTCGGATCGACCGCACCCTCGAGGAGACGGAGCCGATCCAGGAGCCGAGCGAGCGGCCCTCGTTCACCACCACGATCAAGGGCTACACCTACACGCTCACGCCCCGGGCCACCTACGACATCGCCGGCCTGGTGGTGTCCCAGCACCGCGGCGACGCGCTGTTCAACCTCTACCACCAGGCCGATCCCGGCAACATCCGCGACGTCTGCGTGGTGTGGGGCGAGGCCATCACCAACGGGTCCTACCGCAAGGTGACGTTCACGAGCGGGGAGTTCACCTGCTCCTTCAGCTGGTCGACCGCCATCACGCCGCCGTTCCGGCCGGAGAAGGCCTCGAACAACCACCTCATCCCCGCCGACGCCGCGGTCGCCCGGCAGATCGGCCGGATCCGCGTCGGCGACCAGATCCGCATGAGAGGCCTGCTGGTCGACTACCGGGTGACCAGCGGCGGGCAGGACGTCTTCACCCGGCGCACCAGCCTGACCCGGGACGACACCGGCAACGGCGCGTGCGAGATCCTCTACGTCACCGGCCTCACCGTGGTCGCCCCGGGCGATCACCTGCGGACGGACGCGGGACGCTACGCGTGGTACGCGAGCCTCGTCCTGCTGGCCGCGCTCGCGACCGTCTGGCTCCTGCGCCCTCCGCTCGCGGAGTGAGCCCGGCCCGGCCGCGCGGGCCGCGCCCCACCGACTCTCCGCCCGCCTTGACGGCGCGCCATCCCGCGGAGCATGATGCTGCCCGCGCGCGGGCGATCGCTGGGTCTGTCGGGCATGGGCGCACCGAGTCCTCCCTCGCGAAGCGAGGTACACACGTCCTGGGTCGATCACGAAGGGGGGCGCGATGAGAAAGTTCTGGGTGGCACTGGCGCTGGCCGGAGCAGGCTGCTGGGCGACGGGCACCGCGGAGGCGGAGCCGGTCAAGATCGCCATCATCGAGACGCTGTCGGGCGGGCAGGCCGCGGTCGGCAAGATGTTCCTGACCGCGATCAACTACGGGCTCATCAAGCTCAACAACGAGAAGGTCTGGCCCGACGGCATCAAGGTCCTGGAGTACGACAACCAGGGCGGACCCTCCGAGGCCGCCGACAAGATGAAGGCCGCCATCAACGACGGCGCCCACATCATCATCCAGGGCGCCTCCTCCGCCATCGGCGGGCAGATCACCGACGACGTGCGCAAGCACAACCTGCGCAACCCGGGCAAGGAGATCATCTACTTCAACGTGGGCGCGGAGGCGATGGAGTTCACCGGCTCGCGGTGCCACTTCTATCACTTCCGCTGGAACGGCAACGCGGAGATCCGTCTCCGCGCGCTGCTGACCGCGATGAAGGACGCCAACGCGCTCGGCAAGAAGGTCTACGTGATCGGCCAGAACTACAGCTGGGGCCACGACGTGCAGCGCCTCGTGAAGGAGTACTCCGCGTTCGGCGGCTACACCGTGGTGGGTGACGTCATACACGACGTCAACAAGATCCAGGATTTCGCCCCCTACGTGGCCAAGATCAAGGAAGCCAACCCGGACACCGTCATCACCGGCAACTGGTCGAGCGATCTCCTGCTGCTGATGAAGGCGGCCGGCGATTCGGGCCTCAAGGTGCGGTTCGGGACCTACTGGATGGACCAGCCGGGCAACGTGGCCAACGCGGGCGCCACCGCGATCGGCCACTACAACGTCTCGAGCTACTATCCGGAGGCCAACGGGACCGCGACCGCGCAGTTCGCCGACGATTTCAAGGCCAAGATGGGCCAGTACCCGGTCTTCGTCCAGGGCCACACCGTGCACGGCATCTGGGGCCTGGGCGAGGCACTGAAGAAGATGAAGCCGGGTCCCGACGGCAAGGTCAACGTCAAGCAGCTCGCGCTCGCGATGGAGACGGTGAGCTTCAACACCAGCATGGGTGAGGTCGCGATGCGCAAGGAGGACCACCAGGTGCTCCTGCCCCTGGTGGTGGCCACCGTGTCCAAGGAGGCCAAGTACAAGGTGGACGGCACCGACATGGGCTTCAAGCCGGTCCGTCTCGTGAGCGGCAAGGACGCGGCGAGCCCCGTGCAGTCGACCTGCAAGATGGAGCGGCCGGGCTCCTAGGTAGCGGGCGCCCCGGGGCGGAGCGCGCGGCGTGGAGTTTCTCGTCGTCTCGGTGTTGAACGGGGTGGTGCACGGGCTCCTGCTGTTCATGGTGTCCGCCGGCCTCACCCTCATCTTCGGGATGATGGGCGTGCTCAACTTTGCCCACGCCTGGTTCTACATGCTGGGCGCCTACGTCGGCTTCACGCTCTCGCGCACCGTCGGCTTCTGGGCCGGGCTGATCGCGGCGCCGATCATCGCGGGGGCCGGCGGGATGCTCGTCGAGCGCTACATGCTGCGCCGGGTGCACAAGTACGGCCACGCCCACGAGCTGCTGCTGACCTTCGGCCTGGCCTTCATCATCGAGGAGGTCATCAAGCTGTTCTACGGCGACTTCCCGGTGAACTACGCGATGCCGCCCTACATGAAGTTCTCCGCCTTCACCATCTACGACACGAACTATCCCTTTTACCGTCTGTTCATGGGCATCGTGGCTCTCGCGATGTTCGCGGTGCTCTACGTGGTGCTGACCCGCACCCGGGTCGGCATCATCGTGCGTGCCGCCACCTACCGGCCGGTGATGGTCGAGGCCCTCGGCCACAACCTGCCGATGGTGTTCATGGGGGTCTTCGCGGCGGGCGCGGCCCTGGCCGGGCTGGCGGGGGCGGTCGCGGGCGCGTTCTTCCCGACCGGGCCGAACATGGCGGTCGACTTCGGCACGCTGGTCTTCGTGGTGGTGGTGGTGGGCGGGCTCGGCTCGCTGGAGGGCGCGCTGGTCGCCTCGCTGATGATCGGCCTCTTCATCTCGTTCTCGGTCGGCTTCAACTGGTCGCTTTCCGACGTGCTGGGCCTGGTCGGCCTCGGCGACTGGGCCCGCGGGGTGGGCGGGCTCCTGACCCTGCAGCTCTCCACCATCGCGGCCAGCATGCCGTTTCTCCTGATGCTGCTCGTGCTCCTGATCCGTCCGGCCGGGCTCTTCGGCGACCGCCAGTGAGCCGCTCGGGCCGGACCGGGCTCCTCGCCCTCGTGGCGATCCTGCTCGTGCTGCCGCTGCCGCTCACCCCCAACCTGGTCAACGCGGCGATCAAGATGATGATCGCGGGGCTCTTCGCACTCTCGTTCAGCCTCGCGATGGGCCAGGCCGGCATGCTGTCGTTCGGTCACTCCGCCTACTACGGCCTCGGGGCCTTCGCCACCCTGCACCTGATGAAGGCGGTGGAGGGGCACCTGGTGGCGTGGCCGACGCCGCTCCTGCCGCTGGCGGGGGCGGCGGTCGGGCTGTTCTTCGGCCTCGTGTTCGGGTGGCTCGCCACCCAGCGCACCGGGGTCTACTTCGCGATGGTGACGCTCGCGCTCGCCGAGCTGCTGTTCACGCTGGCGCCGACCTGGAACTCGGTCTTCGGCGGCGAGTCCGGCATCTCCACCATGCGGATGAACTCCTGGGCGATCGACTTCGCGACGGATACCGGGGTGTACTACCTGACGCTGGCGTGGGTCGCGCTCTCGACCTGGTGCCTGTGGGCGTTCACCCGCACCCCGATGGGACGCCTCGCCCTCGCGGTGCGCGAGAACGAGCACCGCGTGCGCTTCCTCGGCTTCAACACCCACGGGGCCCGCACCGTCATCTTCGCGATCTCGACCATGTTCACCGGGGTGGCGGGCGCTCTGCTCGCGATCGCCAACGAGGCCACCAACTACACGATCTTCAGCGCCCAGGCCTCCGCCAACGTGGTGCTCCAGACCTTCATCGGCGGGGCGGGCACCTTCTTCGGTCCGGCTCTGGGGGCCGCGATCATGACCTTCTTCGCGCGGGTGACGTCCGATCTCACCCGCTCGTGGCTGCTCTACCAGGGGCTCGTGTTCGTGCTCGTGATGCTGTTCGTGCCGGACGGCATCGGCGGCCTGATCTCCCTGCACGCCCGCCGGCTGCGGGCCACCGCGGTCCGGCACCTCACCCTGCCGTATCTGCTCTGTCTCGTGGTGGGGCTCTTGCTGCTGGCCGGCGTCGTCTTCACGGTCGAGAGCGTGCACGTGGTGCTGTCCGACGCCTACGCGGTGCTGCGACGGGGCAACGGCGGGGCTCTGGTGCCGTACACCCTCTTCGGTCGCCGGTTCGATCCGGTGTCTCCGTGGACCTGGGCCATCCCGGTGGGGTCGATCGCGGCGGGCGCCGCCCTGCTGCCGCTCGCCCGGCGGCTCACCCGCCGCGGGTGGAGCCAGGCGCTCCTGGAGACGACCGCGTGAGCCCGGCGGCCCCGGGAGGATCCGTCCTGGTGCTGCGCGACCTGCACAAGTCGTTCGGCGCGACCGCGATCATCCGCGGCGTCGACCTCGAGGTGAAGCGCGGGCAGCGGCACGGGCTGATCGGGCCGAACGGGGCGGGGAAGTCGACGCTGTTCAACCTGATCTCCGGCCACTACGTGCCGAGCGCGGGCGAGATCTTCCTCAACGACCACCCCATCGCGGGGTTGACGCCGCACGCGATCAACCGGCGGGGGCTGTCGCGCTCCTTCCAGATCACCAACCTCTTCCCGCGCATGAGCGTCGCCGAGAACCTCCGCATCTCGGTGATGGGGCGCCATCACCATCGCTTCACGCTCTTCCGCCCGGTCAGCCGCCTGACCCGGGTGGCCGAAGAGGTCGACGAGTATCTGGAGAAGCTGCGCCTCACCCGTCGCCGGGACGATCCGGCCGGGGCCCTCGCCTACTCGGAGCAGCGCACGCTCGAGATCGGCATGGCGCTGGCCACCGATCCGGAGATCCTGCTGCTCGACGAGCCGACCGGGGGCATGTCGCGCGAGGAGTCCGCCTACACGGTGGCCCTCATCCGGACCGTGACCGAGGGCAAGACCCTGCTGGTGGTCGAGCACGACATGAACGTGGTCTTCACCCTCTGCGACCAGCTGTCGGTGCTGGTCTACGGCGAGATCATCGCGAGCGGCCGGCCCGAGACGGTGCGCGCCAACCGTGAGGTCCAGCAGGCCTACCTGGGCGAGGAGGTCGCGTGAGCGTGCTGCTCGAGGTCGAGGGCCTGCACGCCCACTACGACAAGAGCCACATCCTGCGCGGGGTGCACCTCACCATCGGCAAGGGCGAGATCGTGAGCCTGCTCGGACGCAACGGCTCCGGCCGCTCGACCACCTTGAAGGCGATCATGGGCCTGGTCCCGCCGAGCGCCGGCTCGGTCCGGCTCGACGGCGTCGACCTTGCGGGGGTGCGGGCGTTCCGGATCGCGCGGGCCGGCCTGGCCTACGTGCCGGAGGAGCGCGAGATCTTCGCGAACCTCACCGTCGACGAGAACATGCGCATCGGCGTGCAGACCGCTCGGCGCGGCGTCCCCCAGTGGACTCCCGAGCAGATGTACGGCTACTTCCCCCAGATCCGGGAGCGCCGCGATACCCAGGCCGGCATGCGGTCCGGCGGCGAGCAGCAGATGCTCACGATCTGCCGCTCGCTCCTTGGCAATCCGCGCGTGATCCTGATCGACGAGCCGACCGAGGGCCTGGCTCCCAAGGTGGTGGAGGTGGTCACCGAGGTCATCCGCGACATCTGCCGGCAGGGCGTGGCGGTGCTGCTGGTCGAGCAGAAGCTCACCATCGCGCTCCGGATCGCGGAGCGCGTCTACGTGATGGGCCACGGCCAGATCGTGTTCGAGGGGACCCCCGCCGCGCTGCGGGCCGCCCCCGACGTCCGGCGCGACTGGCTGGAGGTGGCCTGAGGCGCCGGACACTCCGGCTTGACCCTCACCCCCGGCCGCCCTACCATTCCGGGCAGGAGGCGCCGCCATGGCCAATCATCGGCCGACCAGCACGCGGACCGGAATCATCCACCTCATCAATCCGAAGACGGATTCGCTCACCACCCGTCCGCTGTACCTGAACCGAGCGCTCTACTCCCCGCTCGCGGGCCTGCTCGCGGTGGCGGCCGGCATCCCCCGCGATCGGTACGAGGTCGTGCTGACCGACGAGAACATCGAGTCGATCGACTTCGACCTGAAGGCGGACCTGGTCGGGCTGTCCGCGATGACGAGCTACGTGAATCGCGGCTACGAGATCGCCGACGCGTTCCGGGCGCGCGGGGTCCCGGTGGTGATGGGCGGCGTGCATCCGAGCTTCATGCCCCAGGAGGCCCTCAAGCACTGCGACGCGGTGGTCATCGGCGAGGCGGAGCTGGTGCTGGACAAGCTCCTCGACGACCTCGAGCGGGGCGAGATGCGCGGCACCTACCGGGCGGACCGGCTCCACCCGATGGAAGGCCTCTCGATGCCGCGGTACGACCTGCTCAAGAAGCACCGCTACGTGAACCGCACCTTCGTGCAGACCTCGCGCGGTTGCCATCAGGGCTGTACCTTCTGCGCCGAGCCGCTGATGAACGGGCTCAAGTTCCGCTACCGCCCGGTCGACGAGGTGATCCGCGAGATCGAGAATTGTGGCTCACGCATGATCTCGATCAACGACGCCGATTTCTTCGGCACCCCGGAGCGGCCCAAGGAGGTCATGCGCGCCCTGAAGGGTCGCGGGGTGACCTGGCAGGCCGGGGTCACCTCCAAGCTCGCGCAGGACGACCGCATGCTCGAGCTGGCCGCCGCGAGCGGGTGCACCCTGCTCAGCATCGGCTTCGAGTCGATCTCGCGCTCCACCCTCACGAGCGTGCACAAGCACGTGAACCGGCCCGAGACCTTCGCGGCCCTGGTCGAGAAGGTGCACGGCTACGGCATCATGGTGTTCGGCCTGTTCATGTTCGGCTTCGACGGTGACGATCCGTCCGTGTTCCGCGAGACGGCGCGGTTCAACATCGAGGCGGACTACGACGCGTGCGCGTACTCGGTCCTCACGCCCTACCCGGGCACGCTCACCTGGTACGAGCTGAAGAAGGCCAACCGCATCGTCTCCTTCGACTGGGTGAAGTACGACCAGGCCAACGTGGTGTACCGGCCGGCGCAGATGACCGGCGACGAGCTGCGGCTGGGCCAGAACACCGCCTACGAAACGTTCTACGCCCCGTCGTCGATGGCCCGGCGCTTTCCGGTCCGCGGCGGCCGCCGGCGGCTCCAGTGGACGATCTACAACCTGTTCATGAAGAAGGGCGCCGCGACGGACCGGAAGGACGCGGTCGCGCCCGCCACCGAGGCGCCCGACGTGGTGCCGATGCCGCCGATCCTCCCGCTCAAGCGGGAGTGGCGCGAGGCGGTGCTCGAAGGGACCGCCAGCGCGCGGCCGATCTGATCCCGACGCCCGAGAGGACGACGATGCCCGTATTCACGCGACCCGACGCGGAGATCCACTACGAGGTCCACGGCTCCGGTTTTCCGCTGCTGCTCTTCGCGCCGGGCGGGCTGCGGTCGCAGCTCGAGTACTGGCGCCAGAGCCCGAGCAATCCCGCCGCCCCGCCCCCGTGGATGAACCCCATGGCCGACCTGGCCGACCGGTTCACCGTGATCGGCATGGACCAGCGCAACGCGGGCCATTCGCGCGGCGCGGTGACCGAGACGCACGGGTGGCACACCTACGCGGGCGATCACCTGGCCCTGATGGACCACCTCGGCCATCGCCGGTTCCACGTCATGGGCGGCTGCATCGGGGGCACCTTCTGCCTGACCCTCTGCGAGCTGGCCCCCGAGCGCATCGCCGCCGCGGTGCTGCAGAATCCGATCGGCCTGCACGAGAACCGCGACACCTGGGACGAGGCGGTGGCCGGCTTCACCAAGACCATGCTGGAGCGCGACCGGACCTTGACCCCCGCGGTCATCCAGAAGTTCGGCCACAACATGTTCGGGGGCGACTTCGTCTTCTCGGTGAGCCGCGAGTTCGTGCGGCGCTGCCCCACGCCGCTGCTGCTCCAGCCGGGTAGCGACAAGCCACATCCGGCCGAGACCAGCGCGGAGATCGCGCGCCTGGCCCCGAGCCTCGAGATCCAGAAGGACTGGCGCGCCCCGACCCACCTGGCCGAGTCGATCAGCCGGGTCGGCGACTTCCTGTCCCGCCACACCCCCCGGTCCTGAGCGGATCCCGGCGCCCTCGCCCCCAATCGTGCCCACGGGCGCCCCGCCCGCGGCGCCGGTTGCCGGCGCCGGCGCGCTCGCCTATGGTAGACGGGCCGCGGCGCCCGGGCCGTCGCGTCGTCCGTCCCGAGCCCGCCGAGAGAGGGAGGCCTTCGTGAGCGTGAAGAAGAACTTCTACAGCGACAATGTGCCGGGCGCGGCGCCCGAGATCCTGGAAGCGCTCGTGGCGGCCAACGCGGGCGACACCGCGCCGTACGGCGCCGACGCGATCACCGAGGGCCTGGCGGCCAAGTTCTCGGCGCTCTTGGAAACCGACGTCGAGGTCTATCCGGTGGGGACCGGCACCGCGGCCAACGGGCTCTGCGCGGCGATCGTCTCCGCCCCTTACGGAGCCATCTACCTCTCCGACGCCGGCCACCTTCACGGCAGCGAGTGCGGCGGGCCCGAGTTCTGGTCGGGGGGCAACGCGCGCACCGTGCCGGTGCCGAGCGTGGACGGCAAGCTGGTCGCCGCCGAGCTCGCGCGGCTGGCCGACGCGGCGGTCGCGCGCCCGGCCACCGAGGTTCCGCCGCGGGCGGTCAGCATCACCCAGGGGACGGAGGCCAGCACGGTGTACACGCTGGCCGAGATCCGCGCCATCGTCGAGGTGGCTCGCGAGCGTAGTCTGTGGGTGCACATGGACGGTGCGCGCCTGGGCAACGCGGTCGCCCGCCTGGGCTGCACGCCGGCCGAGGCGACGTGGAAGGCGGGCGTCGACGTGCTCTCCTTCGGCGCCACCAAGAACGGCGCGCTCACCGCCGAGGCGGTGGTGTTCTTCAACCGCGAGCTGGCCCAGAGCATGCGCTATCGCCGCCGGCGCGGCGGCCACCTCTTCTCCAAGATGCGCTTCCTTTCCGTCCAGCTCGAGGCGTTCATCAAGGACGGACTCTGGCTGCGCAACGCTCGCCACGCTAACGCGATGGCCCAGCGGGTCCGCGAGGGCCTGGCCAAGATCCCGGGGGTGCGCTTCCCGAGTCCCACCGAGATCAACCTCGTGCTCGTCGCCTTGCCGCAGCCGGTGTGGGACGGGCTGGTCGCCGAGGGCTACAGCTTCTCCCGTCGCGGCGCCCTCTCGGAGGGCATCATCCGGATCGCGTGCGCCTTCGACACCAGCGAGGACGCGGTGGACGCCCTGGTCGAGACCGCCCACCGGTACGCCCGGAACTCCGACTGATTCGGGCTCACCGGCTCGCCCGGAGGATTCCCTCCATCCGGAGCGCGGTGGGCGGCACGTCGGGGTCCACCTGCGCGGGCTTGTCCACCTGGCGGAGGTCACTGCGGGCGAGCCGGACGCCCGACGTGTCGCGACCGCTCAGGCGTAGGAGCGTCTTCGTCCCGGCGCGCGGCCGCAGCCCGTCGATCGCGCAGTCGCGCACCGCGCGCAGCCAGAGGAGCGGCCCGCCCTCGGCGGGAGGCATCCCGTGCACCGCGCGCAGGCGGCTACGCGCGACGTCGTCCAGCACCAGCGCGGGCCGGGCGTCGGGCTGGTCGGCGCCGAGCTCGACCCGGTCCAGGGTGAGCCGCTCCGCGTGGCGGCAGTAGAGGCCGTAGGCGGGGAGATCCCGGAACATGTAGGCGTCCGGGTAGGTCCGCTCCATCTCGGGCACATTCTGCGCCGCGAGATCGGCGCCCCCGCCGCCCCGCGCGGTCATCCGCACGTTCGTCAACGTGATGTCCGAGACGGGATGCCCGGGGATGCCGGTGATCGAGGAGGCGATGATGGCGCCGACCGCCTCCACGTTCGTGATCGAGACGTTCTGGAGCCGGCCCGCGGCGGGGACGTCCTGCCCGCGCCCGCGCTGGCCGAGCCGGATGAAGATCGGGGAGCGCACCCCGCTCATGCGGATGTCGGAGACGGTGACGTGCCGGATGTTCCCTCCGTCCACCGTCTCGATGGCCACTCCCGAGCTCAGGTCGCCCTTCCACGCGTGCGGGCGTCCGACCACGGTGCAGCTGCGAAAGACGATGTGCTCGAGGTCGGCGCTCGTCTCGGTGCCGATCTTGAGGGCGTTGTGGATGGTGGTGAGATGGCAGTCGCTCACCGTCACCCGGCGGGTGGCGCGGCGCCGGCCCAGGGCGAAGCTCGTCTTGATCGCGATCGCGTCGTCGCGCGTGTCGATACGGCAGGCCGCGATCCGGACGTCCTGGCAGCCGTCCGGATCGATGCCGTCCGAGTATCCGTTCACGATGGTGACCCCGACGATGTCGACCGCGTCGCAGCCGAGCAGGCTCACGTTGTAGTTGCCCGAGTTCGCGATGGTCACGTTGCGAAGCTCGACCTTCCGGCATTCCTTGAGGGCGATGGGCTTCGGTCCGTGGCGACTCGTCCGGTTGCCGTCGATCCGGCCGGGGCCGAGGATGCGGACGTCCTCCAGGCCCTGCCCCTGGAGGAGCGCGAAGCGGAAGCTGGAGGTCTCCGCGTCCGCGAACGGCTCGTAGCCGAGCTCCTCGACCGGATCGAAGTCGGCGTCGTCGGCGCTGGCCACCAGGGTCGCGCCGGCCGCCAGCTCCATGGTGACGCGGCTGCGGAGGCGGACGGTGCCGGAGCGGTAGGTGCCGGGCGGGAAGTAGACGGTGCCCCGGGCGGCGGCCGCGGCGTCGACGGCGGCCTGGATGGCGCGCGTGTCGAG
>DASZJM010000708.1:0-3384 GCA_035948165.1 Candidatus Methylomirabilota bacterium | reverse complement strand
CCCTCCGAGGCCGTCCCGGGCCTCCTCGCCCAATGCGCAGCCCTCCTGGCGGCCATTGGTGCCCGGCTGGCGAGCCCGGTGCCGACCGCCGCGCCACCGACGTCCGATAGGCTCCTGACGCCAGAGGAGGCGGCCAGCCTCTTGGGTGTGACGCCGGCTTGGCTCATCCGCCGGGCCAAGCGTCTACCCTTCTCCCGGCCACTGAGCCGCAAGGTCATCCGGTTCAGCGAAGCCGGCCTCCAGCGGTGGGCGGCGGCCAGAAAGCCTTGACGGCACTCCAATACCGCGATACTGTCATGGCCCATGGCCAAGCGACGCGCCGAGAGCCGGGAGGGGATGGTCGTAACGACGGTCGCGCTGCCGCCAGCGCTGCATCGGCGGTTAGTGTTGGCCGCGCTCGAAGAGAACGCCGCAAGTGCCGAGTTGATCCGTGAGGCAGTCGAGGAATGGCTGGATCGGCGGAAGCGCCGGGGAGGGCGGAAATGAGCCAGGAGCATCGCGGAACAGGGAACGTCTTCCGGCCGAAGTACGCGCCGCCGAAAACCAAATATGAAGACGCGCGGAACGCCGGGACCCTTCGGGAATCGGCGGTCTGGTGGGTCCGCTATAACTATCGCGGGAAGCTCCACCGGGAGTGTTCCGGCTCTACGAATCGCACGGACGCCGTGCGACTCCTCAAGCGCCGCCTGGGCGAGATCGGGAGGGGTCAGGTGATTGGCCCCGACGTAAGCCGGACGACGTTCGAGGACCTGACCGCCATGCTGCTGAACGACTACAAGGCGAACGGGCGCAAGTCCCTGGACCGGGCGACCCACGCGGTCAATCGGCTCCAAGAACGGCTGGCAGGCGTGCGAGCGTGCGACATTACCGCTGACCGCGTGACGGCATACGTGGCCGCACGCCTCGGAGAAGGCGCGGCCAACGCGACGGTAAACCGGGAACTGGCGGCCTTGAAGCGTATGCTCCGGTTGGGCGAGATCGCCGGTAAGGTGACTCAGCGGCCGATCCTCTCGTCCCTCCATGAACACAACACCCGCACGGGCTTCTTCGAGGAACCAGAGTTCCGGGCCGTGCAGGCGCACCTGCCCGCGGATCTGAAACTCCTGTTCGAGGTCGCGTACGTGACGGGCTGGCGGGTCAAGTCTGAGCTGCTCACCCGACAATGGTCGCATGTGGACTTCAAGAGCGGCTGGTTACGCCTTGAGCCCGGCGAGACGAAGAACGACGAAGGCCGCATGTTCCCGCTCACCCCTGAGCTTCGGGCAGTGTTGGACCGTCAACTGGCGCGAACCCGCGAGGTCGAGCGGGCGACAGGTCAGATTATTCCATGGGTCTTTCACCGCGACGGTGCATCAATCGTGGACTATCGCAGGGCTTGGCGGTCGGCCGTGAAGCGGGCAGGCCTCCCTCACCGCATCCCCCACGACTTCCGCCGCACGGCCGTCCGCAACCTCGAGCGCGCGGGCGTGCCACGGTCCACGGCTATGAAGATGGTGGGGCACCGGACTGAGGCGATTTACCGCCGATACGCCATCGCAGATGAGTCGATGCTCCGCGAGGGCGCCGAGAAGTTGTCAGCCCTTCATCAGGCCGAGCGAGGTGCGTCGCACGTGGTAGTGCCGCTATCGCCCCGCTGAGTTGTAGCCAAGTCGCGGCAAAGTAAAGGGGGCGGCAAAGGCCGCCCCCTCGCCCAACTGGTTGTTGTAATTGGCGGGCTCGACGGGAATTGAACCCGCGACCTCTGGATTGACAGTCCAGTGTGCTAACCAGGCTGCACCACGAGCCCGTAACGAGAACGCATCTTTATACCATGCGGGCTCCCGGCCTGTCCATCCGGGGCCCGGTCTAGCGGGCGGCCGCGGCGCCGCCCGGGGCGCACTCGAGCCCGGAGGTCCACGTGAGCTGCGCGGGGTAGCGGGCCAGCAGGTCGGCGATCTCCTCGCAGGGGGGCCGGTGGCCGAGCAGGTCCTCGCCGGGCGAGCGCTGCAGCCGCCGGTGGACGTTCAGCAGGTAGCTGTAGGCCATGCGGAGGGCCTGGTCTTCGGGCACGCCGCGCACCCGGGTGAGGATCTCCACCGACTTGGCGTTGGCGTCGAGCTCGCGCTGCTGCCGCTCGGCCAAGCGGGCCTCGGGAGTGGGCGCGGCCAGGGCCGCGTCGTGACCCAGCACGTAGTGGGCGAGCTCGTGGGCCACGATCGCGTCGCGGAACTCGGAGCGCAGCACGAGCTGGTTGACCGCGAAGAAGCCGCGCCGATACGAGCCGACCGGGCTGTCCGGGTTGTGGCTCACCAGCACGTGGATCTGCGGCAGGCCGTAGAGGCGCGCCGTGTCATCCGCGAAGGCGCGCACCTCGTCGAGACTCTTGTTCTGGGCCGGCGACATGCTGAAGCACCCGGCGAGGAGCGCCGCCACCGCCACGAGCCCGGCCAGCCGCGACGGCCTCATGGCGGAAGTCTAGCAAACAGGGCAGAATGTGGGCTCTATGACGACGCCGCGCGCCGCGACCCCGCCGCTCCGTAGCCGCAACTGGTTCGCCCCGAAGAATCTCGACGGCTTCATGCACCGCGCGTATCTGAAGGCCGAGGGCTTCAGCGACGCGATGTTCGACGGCCGCCCGGTGATCGGCATCTGCAACTCGTGGTCGGAGCTCAACAACTGCAACGCCCACCTGCGGCAGATCGCGGAGGCGGTGAAGCGCGGGGTGTGGAGCGCGGGCGGCTTCCCGCTCGAGTTCCCGGTGATCTCGCTGGGCGAGATCCTCATGAAGCCCACCACCATGCTCTTCCGCAACCTGATGGCGATGGACGTGGAGGAGTGCATCCGCGCCTACCCGCTCGATTCGGTGGTCCTGCTGGCCGCCTGCGACAAGACCACGCCGGCCATGCTGATGGGCGCAGCGTCCGCCGACGTGCCCGCGATCATGGTGACCGGCGGGCCCATGCTGAAGGGTGTGTGGTGCAACCAGGAGCTCGGCTCGGGCACCGACGCGCGCAAGATCTGGGCGCAGCGACGGGCGGGCGAGATCACCGACGAGGTGATGGCGGAAGTCGAGGGCTGCCTCTCGCGCTCGACCGGCCACTGCATGGTGATGGGCACCGCCTCCACCATGGCGGCGATGGCCGAGGTGCTGGGCCTGGCCCTGCCCGGCAACGCGGCCATCCCCGGCCCCGACTCGCGTCGCCTCGCGCTGGCCGAGATGTCGGGCCGCCGCGCGGTCGAGATGGCGATCGCCCGCGGGCCCAAGCCGTCCGAGATCCTCACCGCGGCCGCGTTCGACAACGCGATCCGCGCCGACATGGCGCTCGGCGGCTCCACCAACGCGATCGTGCATCTGGTGGCCCTCGCGGGCCGCGCCGGCGTGCCGCTGCCGCTCCGGCGCTTCGA
>DASZJM010000707.1:0-2796 GCA_035948165.1 Candidatus Methylomirabilota bacterium | reverse complement strand
GGCACCGCGATCCCGGTCGACGAGGCGGTGGCGGGGCTCGCGGTGCGCGAGGGCGGCCCGGTGGCCACGCCGGACGTCCTGGCCGATCCCCGCGTGGTGCTCAACGCGGAGACGCGGGCGCTGGTCGAGAAGTCGGGGCACGGCTCGGTCCTCGCGGTGCCGCTCGCCATCGGCGGGCGGGTGACCGGGGTGCTCGCGGTCGGCGACGTCACCGGCCGGGCCTTCGGCGCGGAGGAGATCCGCCGGCTGCAGGACTTCGCCAACCAGGCCGCCATCGCGCTCGAGAACGCGCGCCTCTTCGCGCTCGAGGCTGCGCGGCGCGCGCACCTCGAGGACCTCGCGGCGGTGCAGCGCGACCTGAGCGCGGAGCTCGACCTGGACCGGCTGCTGCACCTGATCATCGAGCGCGCGGGACGGCTCTTCTCGGGCGGCTGCTTCGCCTACCTGGTCGACGAGGACAGCGACGTCTTCGGCAGCCGCGCCTGGAGCCGCAGTGAGCCGGCGGAGGAAGCGCCGGTGCCGGCCGCGGGCGGCCTGGTGACGAGCTGCGCGGCGGCCCGGCACGGCCTGCTCGGCAACGACTATCCCGACTCGCCCTACGCGCTGCCCGCGGTGGTGCGGCTCGGGGTCCGTCACGCGATGGCGGTGCCGCTCGTGAGCCGCGGCCGCCTGCTCGGAGTGCTGGTGCTCGCCCGGCGCGCCGCGGCCCCTCCCTTCTCGCGCGAGGACCTCGTCGCGTTCGAGGGGCTCGCCGTGCAGGCCGCGGTCGCGGTCGACAACGCGGCGCTCTTCGTGGAGGCGGGCCGGCGCCGGCGGGAGGCGGAGGTGCTCGCCGAGCTGGCCCGCTCGATCAACGCGGCCCACGACGTGGGCACCGTGCTCCAGCGGGTGGTCGACGGGGCCAAGGAGCTGTGCGGGTGCGATCTCACCAGCGTGGCCCTGCGCGAGACCGACAGCGGCGAGGTGGTCATGCGCAATCGGGCCGGCGAGTATCGTGGCCCCCAGGACCGCCTCGTCATCGAGCCGGGCCGCGGCGCGGGCGGGCTGGTGCTGCGCTCCGGCGAGCCGTTCCGCTCCGACGACATCGGCCGGGACAGCCGGATCGCCCGGGATCAGGAGCCGCTCATCGAGAGCGAGGGCCTCGTGGCCACCCTGATCGTGCCGATCATGGTGGAGGGACGGGTGGAGGGGCTGCTCTACGTGCACCGGCGCACGCCGCGGTCCTTCCCCGATCGCAGCGAGACGATCCTGCGCCTGCTCGCGGAGTACGCGAGCATCGCGATCCACAACATGCGGCTGCTCGCGCACGAGTACCAGATGCGGGCGGAGGCGGAGGGCGCGAGCCGCATGAAGGACGAGTTCCTCGCCACCATCTCCCACGAGCTGCGCAGCCCGCTGCAACCCCTGCTCAACTGGGCCTACCTGCTCCGCTCGCCCAACCTCGACCCCGCGAGCGCGGAGCGCGCCCTCGACGCCATCGAGCGGAGCACCAAGACCCTCGGCCAGCTCATCGAGGACCTCCTCGACGTCTCCCGCATCGTCACCGGCAAGCTGCGCCTGCAGGCGCGGCCGGTGCGGCTGCCCGCGGTGATCCGGTCCGCGATCGAGGCGGTGGAGGCGGCCGCGCTCGCCAAGGCGGTGGCCCTCGAGGCGCGGATCGATCCGGACATTCCGGTGGTGCTGGGCGATCCCGATCGTCTCCAGCAGGTGCTGTGGAACCTGCTCTCCAACGGCATCAAGTTCACCCCGCGCGGCGGGCGCGTCATGGTGACGGTGACCGGCGGCGCGGACGAGGTGCTGATCACGGTGGCCGACACCGGCGCCGGCATCAAGCCCGAGTTCCTTCCGCACGTGTTCGAGCGCTTCCGCCAGGCGGAGAGCAGCACCAACCGCGCCTACGGCGGCCTCGGCCTCGGCCTCGCCATCGTCCGGCACCTGGTCGAGCTGCACGGCGGCGCCGTGTCGGTGGCCAGCGAGGGCGAGGGGCGCGGGTCCACCTTCACGGTGCGGCTGCCGGTGGCCTCCGCGGTGCGGATGCCCGCCGAGCGCGCGCCGGTCGCGGTCATCAGCGACGCGCCCGCGGGGCCGAGTCTGACCGGGCTGCACATCCTGGTAGTCGACGACGAGGCCGACGCCCGCGAGGTCATGCGCTTCATGCTCGAGCGCGGCGGCGCCCGCGTGCGCATCGCCGACTCCGCCGCCGCCGCGCTCGACGCGGTTCGCGAGGAGCGGCCCGATTTGGTCATCAGCGACATCGGCATGCCGATCGAGGACGGCTACGTGATGGTGCGGCGGCTCCGGGCGATGGAGGACGGGGCCCGCCGCCTGCCCGCGATCGCCCTCACCGCCTACGCCAGCGAGGAGGATTCGCGCCGGGCGCGGGTGGCCGGCTTCGACGCGCATCTCTCCAAGCCGGTGGACCCGGCCCGCCTCATCGAGATCGCGGTCGACCTCGCGGGCCCGCGCCGCGGCAGCTGAGCGCGGGTGCGCGTTCACTGACCGGCCCGGCTCAGCGGGCCGCCGCGGGGCGGGCCGGCCCGCGCGGACTCACCGTCTCGACGCGCCAGATGGGACCGCCGGTGTAGAGCGGCGCGTCGATGGCCACGAAGGCGGGCGCGCCGGTGGTGACCACCCAGCAGTGATAGGGGGGCGGAGTCTTGCCGAGCAGCTTGGCGGCCGCCCCGCGCACCACCCCGAGCTTCGGCGTCATGACGTAGTGGGTGGCCTGGAGTCGCCGCTCGCCGGCGATGACGATCGGGTCCTCGCCCACCGGGGCCAGCTCGAGCTGCACGAGCA
>DASZJM010000706.1:0-6512 GCA_035948165.1 Candidatus Methylomirabilota bacterium | reverse complement strand
CCTGGGCCATCCGCGCGGCCTCCTCGATCTCTTCCGGGGTCGCCCCCGGCTTGCCGTAGGCGATGTTGAAGCCGATCGAGTTTTGGAACAGAAAGGTATCCTGGCTCACGATGCCGATGAGGGCGCGAAGAGACTCCCCGGCCACCTCCCGCACGTCGTGCCCGTCGATCGTGATCCGCCCCGCGGAGACGTCGTGGAACCGCAGCAGGAGCTCCAACAGCGTCGTCTTCCCGGCCCCGGACATGCCGACGAAGGCGACCACCTCACCCTTGCGCACGGTGAGCGAGATGTCGCGGAGCGCCCACTCCTCCGCCCCGGGATAGCGGAACCCGGCCCCCTCGAACGCGATGCGGTCCGCGAACGTCTCCAGGGTGCGCGCACCGGGAACGTCGACGATCGCGGCCGGCATGTCCAGGATCTCGAACACGCGCTCCACCGAGGAGATGGACTGCTGGATCGTGTTGAAGGTTCGAAACAGCTCCCGGACCGGACGATAGAGCAGCACCACCGCCGCGGTGAAGGAGAAGAACTCCCCCGGCGTGAGGGATCCCGCGATCACCTGCGCGCCACCGTACCAGAGCGCCCCGATGATGCCGAAGGCGGCCAGGATCTCCATCAACGGCCCGGACAGCTCGTCGACGCGGATGTCCTTCAAGGCCAGTCGCATCCGCCGATCGTTGAGCGCGTCGAACCGCGATTGCTCGAGCGCCTCGCGCCCGAAGGCCTTCACGATCTTGGTGCCGGTGAAGGACTCCTGGAGGAGCACGGTCAGATCCCCCATCAGCTCCTGCGCGCGGCGGTTGATCCGGTACAGCTTCCTCCCCAGCGTCCAGTTGACGATACCCACGAGCGGAAGCACGGAGGCCGCGATGAGGGCCAGCATCCGATCGCGGGTGTACATCACCACCAGCAACGCGATGCTCGTGCCCACCCGCCGCACGGTGTTCACGAGCACGACCGAGGCCAGACCCGCGATGCGGTTCACGTCGATCACGACCCGCGCCCGGAGCTCGCCCGAATGGAACGCGGCGAAGAACGAGAGCGGCATCCCCTGGATGTGCGTGTAGAGCTCGGCCCGGAGCCGGGCGATGACCCGCTCGCCGACGGACGCCATCAGGTACGACTCGCCGTAGCCGCCCAGGCCCTTGAGCACGTACGCCCCGAGCAGCGCGAGCGGCACCACGGTGAGCATCCGCAGATCTCGCTTCAGGAAGATCTCGTCCATGACCGGCTTCACCAGCCACGCGATCAGCCCGCCGGCGGCCCCGACCCCGCAGGCGAGGAGCGCGGCGATGGCCACCGTCATCCAGTGCGGCTTCAGATAGCCGAGCAGGCGACGGAGCGCCCGGTAGCGGCCTCCGCCCCCCTCAGGACTCCTGGGACCACTCGATTTCAACCGCAGACTCCGTTCTCAATCGAGCCAGCACTCGCTTCCGCGTCCATTTTCCGCGGGCGTCGTCCGGACCATGATTCATCGAGTCTAGCAGGGTCGGCGGGGGAGGAGCAGTCGGCGTCCGGGGCGGCCGGCCACTTCTGGTATCCTGCCGGCAATGAGTGACTGGCGCGCGCGACGGCTGTTCCCGATGAGGGCTGGGGTGACTCTCGCGATCTTGCTGCTCTCGGGATGCGCGGCCGGGCGCCCCACGAACCTGGTCCGACTCCGCGAGGGCTACGAGGTCCTCACCGCGCATTGCGAGGCCGGAGCCCGGGAACCCTGCGTGCCCATCCGCGTGACCGGGGATCCGCACGACGAGGAGGCGTGGGGGTTCCGGGCACGGCCGGCGGCGGATGCGCTCTGGAGGGAGGAGGAGGTCTTCTACGCGGTGGGCAATCAGACGCGGTGCGACGAGGTCCGAGCGAGCCTGGGGACCCCGACGGAGGCGTGTTGGGGCCCGGTGTACTTCCGCCGGCAGTAGCTGGACCAGAGAGGCCTGTCATGGACGAGTTTTCCGTCGCGGATCGCGAGGTGTTCTATCGCGTGATCGAGCGCCGCCGTGACGTGCGGGCCTTCCGACCTGACCCCATTCCGTCCGAGACGCTCTACCGGATCCTCGGCGCGGCCCATCATGCCCCGTCTGTCGGACTGATGCAGCCCTGGAACTTCATCGTGATCCAGGACGCCGACACGAAAGCCCGGATCAAGGAGATCTTTCTCGAGGAGAATGAGAAGGCGGCGGCGCACTATTCGGGGCCCCGCGCGGACCTCTATCGCTCACTGAAGCTCGAGGGTATTCAGGAGGCGCCGGTCAATCTCTGCGTCACCGCCGATCGGACTCGCGCCGGACCGCATGTGCTCGGGCGCAACACCATCGTGGACACCGACCTCTACAGCACCTGCTGCGCGATCGAGAACCTGTGGCTTGCCGCGCGGGTGGAGGGGATCGGAGTCGGATGGGTCAGCATTCTCAGCCACGACGAGCTGCGGAAGCTTCTGGCTATTCCCGACCACATCGTGGTGGTTGCCTATCTCTGCCTCGGGTACGCCCAGGAGTTCTTCGACGAACCGGAACTGCAACGCCGCCGCTGGGCCAGCCGCGTGCCGCTGGATCAGCTGGTGTACCGAGAACGTTGGGGAAACTCGGCTTCCTAAACCGTATTCTGGAAGCGATCGAGCACCAGCTTCGGAATCAACAGGCCGGCACTCATCGCCACGATGATGTTGATAGCCGTGACCCCGTCCCCGACCGTCGCGCCCAGGAGCTCCAGCGTCGCCTCGCTGCTATTGGCCAGCTGCACCAGGCCGCTCGCCATCCTGAACAGGAACACCCCCGGAATCATCGAGACCACCGCGGCGAAGCCGATCGCCGCGAACGGCATCTGACCGCGACGGGCGACCGGGGCCAGGACCAGCCCGACAACCAGACACGCGACGAACGCTCCGCTCGCGGCTCCCGCCCCGACGACGGTGAGCGCCCACCATCTCAGTGCGTGCGCCACCATTCCCACCACGACCGGCCAGCCCAGCATGCGTAGCGGGGTCGAGAAGAAGATGCTGTAGGCGGCCGCCGCCACCCCGGCCGCGATCGTGTCGAGCCAGAGCGGCACTGGCCGGCCGGGCTCGCCCACCGGCAACGAGACGCCGAGCACCCCGAGCCCGAGCAGCAGCCCCGCCGATATGGCCAGCACCACGAGCCCCGCGTAGACGAGCCGGGAGGCGCCCAGATGGATCCGATTCGCCGCGAGGTCGCTCATGCCATTGAGCACGTGGGGCCCCGGCACCAGAATCATGCACGGGCAAACCGCGACGAGGCGCAGCGCCGAGCTCAGCTGATAGCGCACTGCCAGCGCCCCGACGACCCCCGCGAGCAGGGCCGCGCCAAGCGGCAGCAGCAACGCGTTCGTTCTGAACCTGGCCACGAACCGACGGAGAACGGCACCCATCGCCGCGCTGGCGCCGATGAGCACCACCGCCACCAGATGCTCGACGCCGAAGATCACCGACAGCGCTGCGGCACCCGCCGCCGCCGCGAGCGAGAACAGCCAGGTCGGGGAAGGAGGGGCGTGCGCAATCTGGTCGATCGCCTCCATTCCGTCGGCCGGCGACAGGCGACCGGCGGCGATCTCGTCGATCGCCCCCATGGCCGCCGACACGCGATGCATGTCCACGCCGGTGGGATCGGCCGCCTCGACCGCGACGCACCCGAAGCCTCCCTGGTCCAGCTGCAGCTCGCCCCAGCGGGGAATGACCGTCACGGGCAGATCCAGCGCGTGACCAAGCCGCCGCGCCGCCGCCACCGTCTCCTCCGTGGTCTGGCCATTGACGTACAGCACGCGCGCACCGGCGAGGACCAGCCGGCCCGCCTCGCGACGGTCCCCGGCTAGCTCAGGCTCCCGCCACCCCATGGCCGACCATCCTCTTCGGATCGACGATCTGATCGAAGCGCGCCGCGTCGATGTAGCCGAGCTTGAGCGCGGCGTCCCTCAGGCTGAGCCCCTCGTCGTTGGCCTTGTGGGCGATGGCGGACGCCTTGTCGTAGCCAATCACCGGGCTGAGCGCCGTCACCAGCATCAGGGACCGTCCCAGCATGTCGCCGATATGCTCCCGGTTGAGACGGGTCCCCTCCACCGAGAATTTCCGGAACTTCTCCGCGGCGTCCCCGAGCACCCGGGCAGAGTGAAGGACGTTGTTGATGATGATCGGCCGCATTGCGTTCAGCTCGAAGTTCCCCTGGCTGCCGGCGAAGGCGACCGCGTTGTCCTCGCCGATCACCTGGATGCACACCATCACCATCGCCTCGCACTGCGTCGGATTGACCTTGCCCGGCATGATCGACGAGCCCGGCTCGTTCTCCGGCAGCAGGAGCTCCCCGAGACCGCAGCGCGGACCGGAGGCGAGCCACCGCATGTCGTTGGCGATCTTCATCAGGGCGACCGCCAGGCCTCGCAATGCCGACATCGCCGCCACCATCGCGTCCAGCGACCCTTGCGCGGCGAACTTGTTCGGGGCGGTCACGAAGGGCCGGCCGGTCAGCTCGCCGATCTTGGCCGCGATCTCCTTGCTGAAGTCCGGCGGGGCGTTCAGTCCCGTACCGACCGCGGTGCCGCCCGCGGCGAGCTCGAATAGCCCGGCTTCCGAGCCACGGACGCGCGCGATGCCGTCCCGCAGCTGCGCGGCGTAGCCGGACCACTCCTGGCCCACCGTCAGGGGCGTGGCGTCCTGAAGATGGGTCCGCCCGGTCTTCGGGACGTCCATCCATTCCTTCGCCTTCGCCTCGATCGCCACGACAAGGGCTCCCACGCTAGGCAGCAGGCGCTGCTCCAGCTCGAGCACGCAGGCGATGTGCATGGCGGTCGGGAAGGTGTCGTTTGACGATTGACCCATGTTCACGTGGTCATTGGGGTGGACGGGGTCCTTGCTCCCGATCCTGCCCCCGAGGAGCTGCGTCGCACGATTCGCCAGGACCTCGTTCACGTTCATGTTCGACTGGGTGCCGGACCCCGTCTGCCACACGTACAGCGGGAAATTGTCGTCGAGCTGCCCCGTAATCGCCTCGTCCGCCGCCCGGATGATCGCGGCCGCCCGCCACTGCTCCAGGCGCCCGGCCGCGGCGTTCACCAGCGCGGCCGCCTTCTTCACGTAGCCGTACGCGTGGTACACCGCCTTCGGCATGTGGTCATCGCCGATCGAGAAGTGGACGAGGCTCCGCTGGGTCTGGGCCCCCCAGTAGCGATTCGCGGGAACGTCGATCCCACCCATCGAATCCGTCTCGTGTCGCTGACCGGATGCATCGATGCCGATCGGCAGGTCAAGAAGTCTCGGCACCGCCTGAAGCGTACTAGTCTTGGACACTTTCGTTCCTCCTCTCCTGGCGCTCGATGCGGGAGTAAGATAGTGCGGTCTTCACCACATTCCCTCCGGAGGCTCGCCATGCAGAAGTCCGAGTTCAGGCAGTCGCTGCTCGTCACGCACCTCGAGGACACGACGTTCGCGCCGATCGAAGCGAACAACGGCGCGCCGCGGCCCCAGTTCCTCTACCGGCAGCTCGGCGTCGAGAAGGCCACCGGCGGCGCGTACGACGCGCACGTGATCAAGGGGGTCGCGGGCTCGAAGCCACCCATCGCGGAGCACAAGCACACCGAGCTCGACTTCCTCTTCGTCTATGTCCTCAAGGGCTGGATGAGCTTCCACTACCATGGCCACGGCGAGCACCGGCTCAAGGCCGGAGACTGCCACATCATCCCGCCGGGGTTGTCGCACACCGTGACCGGCTGGTCGGAGGACGTCGAGATCCTCGAGATCACCGCGCCCGGCCACTACAAGACGATCGACACCGTGAACGGCGTGGCGGTCGCCCCCGCAACCGCCTGACCACAACCGACCGTCCGGAGAGCCGGGCAACATTCCCGACAGACCGCTAACGGGACGCGGATGGGTGTGCTAGCGGCGGCACATTCGACAAGAGCGGACCAAGTCCCTCCGTCATCGTCAGATGCGCCAGAACGGCGTCTCGGAGCTTCGGATATGGCAGCCCGGCCAGCATCGCGGCTTGCACTGCCGCCATCACCTCACCCGCCTCGGGGCCGATCATGGTGAAGCCGAGGATGCGATCATCACTTCCGGAGACGAGCGCTTTCATGAAGCCGGGTCGGTCGCCGACCGCCTGCATCCGCAGCACCTCGCTCATCGGCAGCTTCGCCACCCGCGCCGTCACGCCTTGGCGACGAGCGTCGCCCTCGCTCAGTCCGACGTGGGCCAGCGGCGGGTCCGTGAAGACGCAGTAGGGGACCAACCGATCGCGGGTGGTGCGGTTGCCGCCGGCGAGGTTCTCTTGGATGATCCGGAAGTCGTCCACGGATGCGTGCGTGAACTGCGGGCTACCCGCGCATTCTCCGATGGCCCAGACGTCCGACGCCGTCGTCTCCAGCCGCTCGTTGACGCGCACGTAGCCCCGAGCGTCCAGCTCGACGCCGGCCTCCTCGAGACCGATCCCAGCGGTGTTCGCCGTGCGCCCCACCGCGACGAGGATGTCGCTACCCTCGATCCGTTGCTCCCCGGCGGGCGTGCGCACTTC
>DASZJM010000705.1:0-2105 GCA_035948165.1 Candidatus Methylomirabilota bacterium | reverse complement strand
GCTCATGGTCCCTCCACGAACACCGCGTGCACT
This sequence comes from Candidatus Methylomirabilota bacterium, assembly GCA_035948165.1. GTDB lineage: Bacteria > Methylomirabilota > Methylomirabilia > Rokubacteriales > CSP1-6 > CAMLFJ01. Next base: position 2,072 of record DASZJM010000705.1, on the reverse strand, counting down.
TCCTTGGGCCCGTGCACGCCCCGGGTCAGGGTCAGCTCGATGTCGGCGGTCCGGGACGGGCCGGTGATGAAGTTGATCATCGCCCCCGACATCGTCAGGTCCGGGTCGACGTGCAGCGCCTCCAGCATCACCCCGACCTGCTCGAGGCTCTCGAGCAGCCGGTCGCGCCCGAAGACCGCCACGTGCACGTCGGGCAGCAGCGAGGTGGAGCGCGGGCGACCCGTGCCCGAGAGCAGGATGAGGGTGCCGGTCTCGGCCAGCACGTAGTCGGCCCCGGTCACGCCGAGCTGGGCGGCCGCCGCGGCGGCGCGATGGCGCAAGCGGGTGGCCTCGTCCTCCTGCCCCGCGCGGGCCGCAGCCACCGAGCAGCCGTCCGCGACGAGGCGCGGCGCCGCGTCGAAGCCGAGCGCGGCCGGGTCCCAGGTCACGACCTGCCGGGCGCCGAGCTTCCGCGCGATGCCCGCGATCACCTCGGGAACCGCCCCGACGTCCCGCGCGCGGTGGAAAACCCCGGCCACCCGCTCGAACTCCTGCCGGAACCGCTCGAGCGCCTCCGGCCAGCGCTCGGCCAGCTCGTGCCGGATCGCCTCCGCGGCGGCCGCCGGCGCGACCGGCCGGGGCGCGGGCGTGGCCCCGAAGAGCCCTGGGGTCTTGGCGACCTCGCGGCGGATCCGCTCGAGGAACTCGGCGCGCGCGGCCACCTAGCCCAGCTCCTTCCAGCGCTCGCGGAACGTGCGGGCGGCCACCGGAGGCAGATCGCGGGTGCGCGTCCAGTTGCCGAGCAGCAGCGGCAGGCCGCGCAGGCGCCCCGCGCGGACGAAGGGCCGCTGGAGCCACCGCCCGGCGCGCGCGGAGAGCCGGAACGCGGCCGGCGACAGGAGCAGGCGCCGAAAGGCCCGGAACACCATCCGCTCCGTCCACGGCGCGATCTTCTCGCGGTCGAGGTGCTCGCGCAGCTCGACGAGCATCCGCGGGATGTCGATGCGCACCGGGCAGACGTCCTTGCACGCGCCGCAGAGCGAGGAGGCGTGGGCCAGCTCGCGGACCGAGCCGTTGCCCTTGAGCATCGCGGTCAGGAGGATCCCGATCGGGCCGGGGTACGTGTAGCCGTAGGCGTGGCCGCCGATCTGGCGGTACACCGGGCAGACGTTCAGGCATGCCCCGCAGCGCAGGCAGTAGAGCGCCTCGCGCAGCGTCGAGGCGATCTGGCGCGACCGGCCGTTGTCGAGGAGGATCAGGTGGAGCTCCTCCGGTCCCTCCAGCTCCCCCGCCCGTCGCGGGCCCCTCACCAGCGTGGTATAGGACGAGAGCTTCTGGCCGGTCGCGCTCCGGGCGAGGATGGCCAGGAACACCACCAGGTCGCTCATCGAGGGGATGACCTTCTCGATCCCCATGAGGGCCACGTGGATGCGCGGCAGCGAGGTCACCATGCGCCCGTTGCCCTCGTTGGTGACCAGCACCACGGTGCCGGTGTCGGCCACCGCGAAGTTGGCGCCGGTGATCCCCATGTCGGCCTGGAGGAACTTCTCGCGCAGCGCCTTGCGGGCCACCGCGGTCAGGACCTCCGGATCGGCGGCGAACTCCCCGTGGAGCTCGCGCGAGAACAGCTCCGCCACCTGCCCCTTGGTCTTGTGGATGGCGGGGGCGATGATGTGCGACGGCTTCTCGTGGGCGAGCTGGATGATGTACTCCCCGAGGTCGGTCTCCACCGGGGTGATTCCCGCGTGCTCGAGGGCCTCGTTGAGGTCGATCTCCTCGGTGGCCATCGACTTCGACTTCACCGCCATCCGCACCCCGCGGTCGCGCGCGAGCCGCAGCACGATCTCCCGCGCCTCCTCCGCGGTGGCGGCCCAGTGCACGGTGCCGCCGAGGCGCTCCACGTTGTCGGCCAGGCGCTCGAGGTGGACGTCGAGGTGCTGGAGGGTCGCCTCCTTGATGGCCCGCGCCCGGTCCCGCAGCGCCTCGCCCGGGGGGAAGCCCGCGAAGGCCTCCTTGCGCAGGTCGATGAACTTGGTGGTGGCGATCGTGAGCGCTTCCTGCAGGAACGTGTCCCTGAGCGCCGCTCCGGCCCG
>DASZJM010000704.1:0-4014 GCA_035948165.1 Candidatus Methylomirabilota bacterium | reverse complement strand
CCCAGCTCGCGGGCACGCAGATCCCGAACGCCTCAGGCGTGCAGCCTAGCACGGGATCGCGGAGCGCGGGATTCGCCCCCGCCGCGAGCAGGAGCGCGACCACCCGGGGCGCGCCCGCGAAGTAGGCCCAGTGCAGCGCGGTGCCGCCCGCGAAGGCGCGGAAGGCCAGATCGGGGCCGCGCGCAAGCAGCTCGCGCGTCGTGCCCTCGTGGCCGGCGCGGCAGGCCATGTAGAGGGCGTCGGACACCACCCCGCGGTCGGTCTCGGGCGGGCACGGCAGCCGCGTGCCGTCCGCCGCGTACCGCGAGCTGCCGGTGATCGAGGCGCGCGGTCGCAGCCGCCCTTCGGGGGTGAAGAAAGCCCGCACGCGGTCCACCTCCCCCAGCCCGGCGGCGCAGAACAGGTCGGGCTCGACGCCGGCCACCATGAGGGCGCGCGCGCAGTCGTCGGCGCCGATCACCACCGCCCAGGAGAGCGGGGTGTGGGCGGAGTGGGCGTAGACCAGGTGCGGATCCCCGCCGCGGCGGAGCAGGAGCGGGATGAGCGCGGCCCGGTGCGCGTCGACCGCGGCGGACAGCGGGGTGCCGCCGTCCTCGTCGCGCGCGTTGGCCATCTTGGGATGGGCCGCGAGCAGCCGGTCCACCGCCGTCCCGTCGCCGCTGCGGATCGCGGCGAAGAGCTGGACCACGGCATCGGGCTCCGCGGTCGCGAGCCGACGATCCAGCTCGGAGCGCAGCGCGCGCCAGCTCGTGAAGCCCTGCTCGCGGGCCACCGCGAGGTGGGCCTGGGCCAGGCGGACGGACGGGTCCGCGCGGCGCATCTCGGTGAGCCGGTCCTTGGCGAGCTTCTTCAGGAATTCGAGGCTGGGACGATCCGGCAGGGGCATGGCGCACCACCTTTCCATGTGCCCGGTGTCCGCGGTATCGGGCGGAAGGTGGTTCCTTCGTCCCTACGGAACAGGTGGGTTCGACCCTTCACGCGGACCGTGTGCCGCCTGGCCGGCCGACACCGAGTGTACTAGAATCCCCGGAGGTATGCCCCATCTCGTCTGTGGCTGCTGCCACGGGAGCACCGTCGCTCCGCTCGGACTGGCCTCGCCGCGATCCTCGCGGCGGGCCGCTCCCCCCGCTCACGGACGTCCCGCCGGCGCCGCGCCGCGGGCCACCGCCAACCCCGGCGTGCAGGGCTACTCCCCGCCCCCGCCGCCGGTCAGCCCGATCAAGGGCCTGATCGACTTCCACACCCACGCCGCCCCCGACATCTTCGGCCGCGCGGTCGACGACGACGAGCTGGCCGCGCTGGCCGCCTCGCGGCAGATGGAAGCGATCGTGTTCAAGAACCACGTCACCCACACCGCGGACCGCGCGTGGCTCGTGCGCAAGCACGTCCCGGGCATCAAGGTCTTCGGCGGCATCACCCTCAACCGCGCGGTGGGCGGGCTCAATGCGCAGGCGGTCGAGTGGATGTGGCGCATGCAGGGCGGCCACGGTCGGGTGGTGTGGTTCCCCACCTTCGACGCGGACAACCACGTGCGCCGGAGCGGCACCGCGCCGTCGGGGCTCCGGGTGGTCGACGAGCGCGGGGCGGTGCTGCCGGAGGCACGCGCGATCCTCAAGGTCTGCGCGGCCCAGCGCCTGGTGGTGCAGACCGGCCACGCCTCCGCGGAGGAGGCCCTCGCCCTGATCGAGGCCGCGCGGGAGGAGGGCTGCGACCGCGTGGTGGTCACCCACGCCCAGTTCGACGTGGTGGGCATGACCCTGCCGCAGATGAAGCGGGCCGCCGCGATGGGCGGCAAGATGGAGCTCTGCGCGCTGCTCATGCTGACCGGCCCCGACTCGCCGCTCGAGTGGATGCGACACGCGCCGCGCATCCCCTTCGCCGACACCGCGGCCCGGATCAAGGCGGTGGGAGCGCAGCACTTCGTGCTCGGCACCGACCTCGGCCAGACCGGCAACCCCACGCCCGCCGACGGGCTCCAGATGTTCGTCACCGGCCTCCTCGCGGAGGGCGTCACCCGCGAGCAGATCCAGACCATGGGGCGCGAGGTACCGGGCGCGCTCCTCATGGGTTGACGTGGTCGATCACGTGTTGGCTGGGCGCGCGCGACGGGGAGAGGGGGCGGGGGCTCCCCCCGGGGAGCCGTGTCTTCTGCGCGTCGCCGAAGGCACACGCCCCCATCTCGTTGCCCGATTGAGTGCCGAATCACCGCCGCGAGTCAGCGTGCTCCCCGGAGGGAGCCCCCGCCCCGCGCATCCCCATCCCCAGCCCGGCGAGACCACGCCCGACGTGAGGAGCGAGCGAGCATGCGCATCGAGGTGATCTGCACCGGGGACGAGGTGCTGACCGGCAAGATCGTGAACACGAACTTCAGCTACATCACCCAGAAGCTCGAGGACGTGGGCCTGTCGGTCGACTGGGAGACCACGGTGGGCGACGACCGCGAGAACCTGCTGCGCGCCTTCCAGCTCGCGGGCGAGCGCGCCGACGCGGTGATCGTCAACGGGGGCCTCGGCCCCACCGTCGACGACCTCTCCCAGGAGATCGCGGCCAAGGCGGCCGGCGTCGACCTGGCGCTGAACGAGGACTGGCTCCGGCGCATGGAGGACTTCTTCCAGCGCCGCAGCCGGGTGATGCCGCCCAACAACCGCAAGCAGGCCATGCTCCCCACCACCGCCGAGGTCATCGACAACCCGATCGGCACCGCGTGCGGCTTCGCGGTGGACATCGGGCGCGCCCGCTTCTACTTCACCCCCGGCGTGCCGCGCGAGCTGCGGCGGATGCTCGAGGAGCAGATCGTCCCGCGCCTGCTCGCCAAGGCCGGGCTGCCGGGGGCGATCTTCCTCAAGCGCTTCCACTCCTACGGCCTCGGCGAGTCGCACGTGGACTCGCTCCTCACCGGGGTCGAGGCCCTCGTGCCGGACGGCAGCGTCAAGCTCGGCTTCCGGGCCCACTACCCGCAGCTCGAAACCAAGCTGACCGCGCGCGGGCGCGACATGGACGACATCCGCCACAAGCTCGAGCCGATCGAGCGCGAGGTGCGCAAGCGCATCGGCAACTTCATCCTGGCCGAGGACGACCAGACCCTGGAGAGCGTGCTGCTGCGCGACCTGCGCGCCCAGGGGGCGACGCTCTCGCTCGTCGAGACGTTCACGAGCGGGCAGATGGCCGCGCGCCTCGCCCACCTGTCCGGCGCGGAGACGATCTTCCGGCGGGGCGTGATCGCGCGGACGCTTCCCGAGGTGTGGAGCGCGGTCGGGCTCGCGGGCGCTGCTCCCGAGGGCCCACTCACGCCTCAGGTCGCGGAGGCGGTAGCCCGCGCCGCGCGCGCCCAGACCGGCTCCACCCACGCCCTCGCGGTGCTCATCGACCTCGACGACGGGCCCGACCGCATCGAGTTCGGCGGCACCATCTGCCTCGCCATCGCCACCGCAGCGGACGCGGCCTCGCGGAAGGCCCGCATCCTGGGCGGCCGCGAGTGGGTGCGCCTGGGCGCGGTCGAGATGGGCCTCGACTGCCTCCGCCGCTATCTCCAGGGGCTGCCGGTGTACGAGCGCATCGATTTCGAGAAGACGTGAGGACGACCCACATATGAAGACCGCCGCCGAGAAGGCCGCCCGCTTCCGGGCCCTGCACGAGCGCCCGGGCGCCTTCATCATCCCCAACCCGTGGGACGCGGGCACCGCCCGCCTGCTCGCCTCGCTCGGCTTCGAGGCCCTCGCCACCACGAGCCTCGGGCTCGCCAACTCGCTGGGCCGGGTCGACGGCACCAACGCGGTGAGCCGCGCCGAGGTGATCGAGAACTGCCGGGTGATCGCGGCGGCCACCGACCTGCCGGTGAACGCCGACCTCGAGAACGGCTACGCGGACGAGCCGCGCGCGGCCGCCGAGATGATCCGGCTCGCCGCGGAGGCGGGCATCTCGGGCGGCTCGATCGAGGACGCCACCGGCGACCCGACCCGTCCCATCTACGACTTCGACCTCGCGGTCGAGCGCGTGCACGCCGCGGTCGAGGTG
>DASZJM010000703.1:0-2607 GCA_035948165.1 Candidatus Methylomirabilota bacterium | reverse complement strand
GGTGCCGCCGTACCGGCGCGTGGTCGAGGCGTCGACCTGGCTGAAGGACTGGAACAGGCGGCCGAGGCGGTCGGCCGGGATGCCGATGCCGGTGTCGCGCACCGCGAACGTCAGCTCGTGCGGCGCGCCCGGGCGGGCGGGGGGGCGCGCGCCCACCGACAGCACTACCTCGCCGCGCTCGGTGAACTTCACCGCGTTGGAGAGCAGGTTCAGGAGCACCTGGCGCAGACGGGTCACGTCGCCCAGCACGCCGGCGGGCGCCCCGTCGCCGACCAGATAGGCCAGGTCGAGGCCCTTCTCGGCCGCGCGGGTCGCCACCAGGTCGAGCGCGCCCTCGACGCACTCGCGCAGGTCGAACGGCTGGGCCTCCAGCTCGAGCTTCCCCGCCTCGATCTTGGAGAAGTCGAGGATGTCGTTGATGACGGTGAGGAGGGTGTCGCCGCTCTGCCGGATGACCTCCGCGTAGTCGCGCTGCTCCTCGGAGAGGCGGGTGTTCAGCAGGAGCCCGCTCATCCCGATCACCGCGTTCATCGGGGTGCGGATCTCGTGGCTCATGGTGGCGAGGAACGCGCTCTTGGCCTCGTTGGCGGTCTCCGCCTCCCGCCGGGCGCGGAGCAGCTCGGTGATGTCGTGGTAGATGCCGATCATCCCCACCTTGGCCCCGTCGACCAGCACCGGCATCGAGGAGATCTCCACGTCGACCATGGTGCCGTCTTTCCGGGCCCGCCGGCCGATGGCGCGGATCCACTCGCCCGCGATCGTATCCCGGATGTTGGCGGCCACCTCGTCGCGCAGCTCGGGCGTGGCGATGAGCTCCTCCATGCGGTGCCCGAGGGCCTCCCCCGGGGGATAGCCGAAGAGCCGCTCCGCGCCCGGGTTCCAGCCGATGACCGCCCCATCGAGGTTCATGGTCACGATGGCGACCGGGCTCGTCTCGACCAGCGAGTCCGCGTACTGCTTCTGACGCTGGATCTCCAGGAAGAGGTGGGCGTTGTGGATCGCCAGCACCGACTGGGTGGCGAAGGTCTGGAGCATGGCCACCACCTCGGGCGAGAACGCGCCCCGCTGGCGGCGGATGATCACGAGACCGCCCAGGATCCGGTCCTCGCGCACGAGCGGCACCGCGAGCAGGGAGCCCATGCCCTGCCGGATGAGCTGCTCGCGGGCCTGCGGGGCCACCAGCTGCAAGTCCTTCTGGATGTCGACGACGTCGACCGGCTGCCGGGTGATCGCGGCTCGCCCGATCGCGCCCTCCCCGACGCGGATGGGGGCGGTCTCCATCACCTGCAGGTACTCCGCGGTCATCCCGTACGTGGCCCGCTGGTGGAACGTCTGGCTCGCGTCGTCGAACTCGTAGATGACGCCCTGGTCGCTGCCCGAGAGCCGGACCGCGCGGTCCACGATGGTCTCCAGCACCGCGTCCAGGTCCAGGGTGGAGCCGACCGCCTGGCTCACCTCGCCGAGGGCGCGCAGCTCGCCCACCGACCGGGTGAGCTGGGCGGTCCGCGCCTCGAGCTCGGTGAACAGCCGGACGTTCTCGATGGCGATCACCGCCTGATCCGCGAAGGTCTTGAGGAGGTCGATCTGGCGGTCGGAGAAGGGGCCGGCCTCGACCCGGGCCACCGCGATCGCGCCCACCGCACGGCTCTCGCGCATCATGGGCACCGCCACGATGCCGCGGAAATCCATGGCCCGGGCCACCGGCCCCAGATCGTACTCGGGATCGGCGTGCACGTCCGGGATGTGGGCGACCGCGGCGTGCAGGATGGCCCGACCGGCCGCGCTGCCCGGATCGGCCTGCCGCGGAAATGCGCGCCGCGCGGTCTCCACCGCCACCCGGGAGCGCCCGCTCGAGGCCACGAAGTGGATCTGGCCGTCCTCATACCGGAAGACCTGGCAAGACTGCCCCTCGCAGAGGCGCATCGCGCTCTCCGCGATGGTGTCGAACACCGGCTGGACGTCGGTGGGCGAGCTCGAGATCACGCGGAGGATCTCGCCGGTGGCGGTCTGCTGCTCGAGGGTCTCGGTGAGGGCGTGGTTCCGCTCCTGGACCTCGGTGAAGAGGCGCACGTTCTGGATCGCGATCACCGCCTGGTCCGCGAAGGTCTCCAGGAGCGCGATCTGGCTCTCCGAGAACGGGCGCGGAGCGCTCCAGGTGTGGAGCACGATCACTCCCACCGGGACCCCGTCTTTCATCATCGGCACCCCCAGCACGGTGCGCACGCCGGCGCCGAGCACCCCGGTGAGGTGGAAGTCGCGGTCGGCCTGGGCGTCCTCGATGTGGACGGGCCGGCCCTGCAGGATCACGCGCCCGGTCGCGTGCCCCTCGGTGGCCGGCAGCGGGTAGGCCTGCCGCAGCGCGTCCGCGCCGGCGTAGCCCACGTTGTCGAGGGCCTCCAGGTGGACCAGGGCTCCGTCGTACGTGAACACGGCGGCGGAGTCGGCCTCGCATAGCCGCCGGGCGTTGCGCGCGATCATGTCGAACACCGGCCGGGTATCGGTGGGCGAGCTGGAGATCGCGCGCAGGATTTCGCCGGTGGCGGTCTGCTGCTCGAGGCTCTCGGTGAGGGCGTGGTTGCGCTCCTGGACCTCGGTGAACAGGCGGAC
>DASZJM010000702.1:0-8874 GCA_035948165.1 Candidatus Methylomirabilota bacterium | reverse complement strand
GTGCTCGCGGTGCAGCGAGGCCGCGTTCACGGTGAGCACGCCCACCGCGCGGCCCGCGGGCAGCATGCGCTGCACCAGCGGCACCAGCATGAGGCTCGAGGTGAAGACCGGCACGCCCACCGAGGCCGCGAGCTCCGGCTGGAACTTGGCCAGGAAGCCGCAGTTGGTGGTGATCGCGCGCACCCCTTCGCGCTCCAGGAAGCGCGCCCCCTCGACGAAGGCGGGCAGCAGCTCGCGCTGCCCCTGGCGGACTACCCGGTCCGGCGAGGCGCCGGTCACCCGGTGATAGCGCACCGGGAAATCGAAGGTGGTCGCGTTGCCCATGTCGCCCGGGATGCGCGGAAACCGCGTGTCGAGCATGAGGATGCCGACGGTGAATCCGTAGAGGTTGGTGCCGCCCTGGACGCGCACGCGGCCCTCTCAGTTCAGCTGGGCGAGCTTCTGGCGCACCCGCCGCAGCTGGCCGCGCACCTGCTCGTGATCGGCCGCGTCCGGGAACTCGGTCAGGTAGCGCTCCCAGTCGGCGGCGCCGCGGTCGAGGCGGCCCATGTTGCTCCAGGCCGCGCCTCGGTCGCGCCGCTCCCCCGCCGCGCTCGGGTGCAGCGCCAGGGTGCGGTCGATCACCCGCACCACCTTGGGCCACGCCTCCTGGCGCCAGTAGATGCCCTTCAGGTTGGCGAGCATGCGCACCAGGAACTGGCGGTTGGTCACCGGCGCGAAGTGCTCGGCCTGCAGGTGCACCGCGCGACCGAGAGCCCGCCGCACCACCTCGCCGCAGGATTCCACGGTAAGGAGCGCGCCGCGGTTGAACGGATCGAGCAGCACGTGCTCGCCCCCGATCCGGACCCCGGTGATGAAGTGGCCGGGCAGGCCGACGCCCTCAATCTGGAGGCCGAGACGCCGGCCCACCTCGATCAGCACCAGCGAGAGCGTGATCGGGATGCCGAGGCGTCGGTCGAGGACGTGGTTGAGATAGCTGTTGCGCGGATCGAAGTAGTCGCCGCGATCGCCCGCGAAGCCCTGCTCCTCGAAGAGGAACTCCCGGAGCCGGTGCAGGCGGCGCAGCTCGTCGTGGCCGTCGCTCCGGGAGACGGCCGCCTCCGCGAGGTCGTCGAGGCGCGCGAGCTGCTTGTCGACCTCGAGGCCGGGCTGCTCCGCCGCCGCGATCAAGAGGGCGGCACGCGCAAGCGGAATGTCGGCGTCGGCGCGGGTGACCGCGGCGGAGAAGTCGGCCAGCGACGGGTCGGGATCCATCAACAGCCGGGCGCGTGATGGATGCCGGCGGTGCGGAGCGCGGCGCCCTGCAGCTCCTCGGCGAGGGCGAGCGTGCGGGCGGCGGCGCGCCGCGCGCTCTCCTGCGCCTCCGGCGTGGTCGCGAGCTTGAGCAGCAGCGAGCGCCCGAGCTCGTGGTGGAAGCGCTCGTCCGGCTCGATGATGTCGCGATAGAGCGTCGCGGTCAGCCGGTCCCCCGCCCGGTCGCAGAACTCGATGAACTGCCGGTTCTTCACCACCGCCACCGCCTCCCGGGTGAACTGACCGGCCGCCACCCGCTCCACCGTGGTCTCGAGCGAGTCGAGGTACTTGAAGAGCGGCCCGAACCCCTGGGCGAGCGGATCGAGGGCGCGGGCGTCGACGCCCAGCTCGCCGAGCCGGTCCGCGATCATGCGGTAGTGCTTGGCCTCGTCGCCCGCCTGGCGGGCGAAGGCCATCTTCACCTCGACGTCGGTGGTGACGACGAGCCAGCGCGCCGCGATCTCGGTGGCCTCGATCTCGTTCTTGAGGGCCACCTTCAGGAGGTTCGTGACGTTCAGGGCGCCGCTCACCTCCGGCTTGAGAGTGGCCTCCGGCTCGAGGCGGCGCAGGACCGCCTGGTTGGTCTCGTCGAGGGCGGCCACGAACTCGGCGGCGGTCACGCGGCGAGCCCGTGCTGCAGGAGCCCGGGCAGCTCCTGGGTCAGGGTCTCCTTGGTCACCACCCGGCGGCAGTGGGCGTGGAGCGGTTGGGTCGCCCGGGCGAGCGCGTGGGTGGTGAAGCCGAGCACCGGCACGTCGGGAGCGGCCGCGAGGGCGGCGAACAGCGCGTCGTAGTCCCAGCCGTTGGTGGTGAGATCCATGATCACCATAGAGGGCGCCGGCGCGGGCGGCTCCGGCGCGAGGGCGGCCGCGATCTCCTCCGGGGTGCGGGCGAAGACGAGCGGGGTGCCGACCAGGCGCGCGGTCTCGCGGATGCGGGCCACGAAGAAGAGGTCACGGACCACGGCGACGACCTTCATCCGTCGCGAGCCTAGTCGTCCTGCTCCTGGTTGCCGAGCCAGTAGCGGTTCCACTCGGCGAGATGCGTGAGGGTGGAGAGGTCGCGCATCCGGTCGAGGTAGACGCGGCCGTGCAGGTGGTCGGTCTCGTGCTGGATGACGCGGGCGAAGAACTCCTTGGCCACCACGTCGACCGGGTTGCCCTCGCGGTCGAGCGCCTCGAGGCGCACGCTGGTGAAGCGCGGCACCACGCCCCGCATGTCGGGCACCGAGAGGCAGCCCTCCCAGCCGTCCTCCATCTCCTCGGTGAGCGGGGTCACCACCGGGTTGATCAGCACGGTGAGGGGGATGGCGGGGGCGTCCGGGTAGCGGGGGTTGCCGTGGACCTCGATCACGCAGATCTGCTGGAGCACGTGCACCTGCGGCGCGGCGAGCCCGGCTCCGTTGTACTCGCGCATGGTCTCGACCAGATCGTCGATCAGCCGCTGGGTCTCCGCGGAGCGGATCTGCCCGATCGGCACGGCGGTGGCGGGCTGTCGAAGCACCGGATGTCCGAGACGCGCGACCTTCAGGATGGCCATGGGATCCCCTCGCGGTCGGATTGTAGCACAGGCCCTCAGGCCCGCTCGACGCCGGACAGCACGGTGCGCCAGCGCGGATCGTCGAGGGACGGCTGGAACGACGGGTAGAGCTGGGTGCGGTCGTAGAGGCCGCGGTAGCGCTCGCGGATGCGGTCCCCGATCTCCTCGAAGGGGCCGCTCACCGCGAAGAGCTCGAGCGTCTCGTCGCTGATGAGGTCGGTCATGCCCTCCCAGTCGCCCGCGAGCGACTTGGCGTGCAGCCGCGGCACCAGGTCCTCGAGGCCGTGCGTGGCCAGCACCGGCTGGTAGGTCCGGGTGGAGGCGTAGAAGGCGATCTGCTGCTTCACCGCCCGCGCTCGCCGGCGCCGCTCCTCCGCGCTGTCGCCCAGCACCACCATGGTCGAGGCGCGGAAGGTGAAGTCGATGCGCGAGCGCCCCGATCGGTTGAGCCCCTCCTGCACCGCGGGGTGCACGCACTCCCTCAGGTACCGCGCGCTGTGGAAGGAGTGCACGTGGAGGCCGTCGGCGATCTCGCCGGCCACCCGGCACATCTTAGGATTTACCCCGGCCAGGTAGACCGGGATCCGCGGGCTCTCGATCGGCCCCGGGTTGAAGAACGGCGTCATCAGGTCGAAGCGGTACGCCTGGCCGCGGAAGTCGAGCGGCGCGCCCTCCTGCCAGCTCGCCCAGATGGCCCGCAGGGCCGACACCACCTCGCGGAGACGCGGCGCGGGCGGGCTCCACGGCACCGAGAACCGGCGCTCGTTGTGCGCCTTCACCTGGGAGCCGAGTCCCAGCACGAATCGGCCGCCGGAGGCCTGCTGGAGGTCCCAGGAGATGTGGGCCAGGATCATCGGGCTCCGGGCGAAGGCGATCGCGATGGCGGTCCCGAGCCCCATGCGCCGGGTCGTGGTGGCCGCGACCGCGAGCGGCAGGAATGGATCGTGGCGGGTCTCCGCCGACCAGATCGCGCTGAAGCCCAGCTGTTCCGCCCGGCGGGCGTAGCCGGCGACGGCGGGCAGGTCGAAGGTCATGAGGCCGATGTCGAGCTTCATCCCTCGTTATCCAGGTAGATCAACGCGTTGCGCCTGATCCCCGCAGGCTTCGCTCGAAGCATCGCCGAGCCCTGGAGCTCCCGGCGGATGGTGGCGTCGTCCATCGCCCTGACCGCCTCCGCGCCGGGAAAGCTCGTGCCCGGCACGAACTCCGGGTGGCGGGTCGCCGGGGCCTTGCGGTTCCACGGGCACACGTCCTGGCAGACGTCACAGCCGAACTGCCAGCCGGCCATCCTCGGCTGCAGATCGGGCTCGATCGGGCCCCGGTGCTCGATCGTGAGGTAGGAGATGCAGCGGCGTGCGTCGAGCACGTACGGGGCGACGAAGGCCTCGGTCGGGCAGGCGTCGAGACAGGCACGACAGGAGCCGCAGCGGTCGGCCAGCGGGGCGTCCGGAGCGAGATCGGCGGTGGTCAGCAGCACCCCGATGAAGAACCACGAGCCGAGCGCCGGGTGCAGCAGCATGGTGTTCTTGCCGATCCACCCGAGCCCGGCCCGAGCGGCCAGGTCGCGCTCCAGCACCGGGCCGGTGTCCACGTAACCGCGGCTCCGCGCGCCCGCGGCCTCGGCCAGATGCGCGGCCAGCTTCTCGAGCCGCGGGCCGATGACCTCGTGGTAGTCGCGGCCCCACGCGTAGCGGGCGATCGGGCGCCAGGAGGAATCGTCGAGCTCGCCCTGGTAGTAGTTGAGCGCCACGCACACCGCGGCGCGCGCGCCCGGCAGCACCCGCCCGGGATCGAGCCGCTCCTCGAGCCTCCGCTCGAGATAGCCCATGGTGCCCGCGTGGCCGGCCTCCACCCAGCTCCGGAGCGCCGCCCCGTGCTCGGGCGGGCCCGCCGGGCCCACCGCGACCAGGTCGAAGCCCAGCTCGAGCGCGCGGGCCTTCACCGACTCGGTGAGCGTCAGCGACGAGAGGCTCACGCGCGTCGCGCCTTCACCAGGAGGTGGCTGCGGGTCAGGGTGCGGCCGCCCGACTCGAGGAACGCGATGTAGCGGAACCAGCGGCCGTCGGCCCGCCAGCGATCCTCGAGGCCGACCGCGGCGGCCAGCCCTTCCTCGACCGAGCCGAAGCGGCGCTCCTCCCGCTCGACCTCGAGAGCCTCGACCGTGAAGCCGCGCGCCACGAGGGCCGCGCGCATGCGCGCCTCGTCGAAGGCGAAGCGCGAGACGCGGCCGGTCTCCTTCCACTGGTCCACGTGGAAGGCGACCATCGCGAGGCCGGCGCCGGCCGGCAGCGCCGCGGCGGCCCGCTCGATGATGGCCTCCGACGCGCAGAGATGCGCGGTGATCAGCTCGGGCCGCCAGGGCTCGTAGGGCGCGGCCTCCACGTCGGCCTCGTGGAACTCCACGTTGGCGAGGCCCGCCGCGGCGGCGCGCCGCCGCGCCTCCTCGAGCGCGGGCACGTCGCGGTCGAGCCCCACCACGGAGCGCGAGACCGGCGCGAGCGCGAGCGAGAGGCGGCCCGATCCGCAGCCGACGTCGAGGACGCGGCTGCCGCCGAGCGGCTCTCCGGCGAGGAGCGCGAGGAAGCGGGGGCTGACGCCGGCGGCCTGGATCAGGCTCGGCACGCGGCGTCCCTCGCCTACTCGGCCTTGAAGTACTTGGCCTCGGGGTGGTGGAAGACCAGCGCCGAGACCGAGGCCTCCGGGTCCATCATGAAGCCCTCGGTGAGACCGAGCCCGATCTGGCCCGGATCGAGCAGGTCGAACAGGATGCGCTGATCGGCGAGGTTCGGGCACGCCGGGTAGCCGAAGGAGACGCGGAGCCCGCGGTAGTGGGCCTTGAGCTTTTCGGAAAGCTCGAGGCCGGGCGGGTCCGGGAAGCCCCACTGGGTGCGCAGCCGCGCGTGGAGCATCTCCGCGAAGGCCTCCGCGCTCTCGATGGCCAGGGCCTGGAGGGCGTGCGAGCGCAGGTACTGGCCCTCCTCCTTCCACCGCTCGGACAGCTCGCGCACGCCCGCGCCGCAGGTCACCGCGAAGAGCGCGACGTAATCCTTCTCGCCGCTCCCCTGCTCGCGCACGTAGTCGGCCAGGCAGAGCCGCTCGCCCGCGGGCTGGCGCGGGAAGTGGAAGCGCGCGATCTCGCGGCCGGCCTCCGACAGCACCAGGTCGTCGCCCGCGGCGGCCGCCTCGTAGAAGCGATAAAGCCCGTTGGCGCGGATGATGCGCTGCTCGATGGCGAGCCGCTCGAGATCCTCCACCACCTGGTTGATCTCGAGCACCTTCGGGTCGCGCTGCTCGAGCAGGCGGGCCACCGAGCCCTTCACCCCGAGGTGCTTGCCCAGGAGCATCTGGAGGTTCAGGTACGGGAACACGTGAGAGAGCGGCACGTCGCGCAGGACGTGGAGCGCGAGGTCGGGCGGCGCGGGCACCGGCACCGTGCGGGACACCGCGGAGCGGCTCGGCCCGACCGCGGGCGCGGCGGCGGGGGCCGCCTCGGCGGCGTCGGCGCCGGCCCGCAGCGCCTCCTGCTCGGCGCGCAGGCGGTCGACGAGGGCGTCGCGCGTGGTGGCGCTGAAGAGCCGGTTGGCCAGATCGAGGCCGTCCATCGCGTCCTTGGCGTAGAGGGTGAGGCCCGCGTACTCGCGGGCGATGCGGGTCGCGGTGAACTTGCGGGTCAGGGCGGCGCCCCCCACGAAGAGCGGGACCTCGATGCCGGCCGCGCGCAGGTCCTGGGCGGTCACCACCATCTGCTGGGCCGACTTCACGAGCAGGCCGGAGAGACCGATCGCGTCCGGCTTGTGGCTGTGGTACGCCGCAATCAGGTCCTCGGGCGGCACCTTGATGCCCAGGTTCACGATGCGGTAGCCGTTGTTCTTGAGGATGATCTCGACCAGGTTCTTGCCGATGTCGTGGACGTCGCCCTTCACGGTGGCGAGCACGATGGTGCCGCGCGCCGCGCTCTCGTCCTTGTCCATGAACTGCTCGAGGTACGCCACCGAGGCCTTCATGGCCTCGGCGGACTGGAGCACCTCGGCCACGATGAGCTGGTTGTCGTTGAAGAGGCGGCCGACCTCCTCCATGCCCTTCATGAGCGGGCCGTTCACGATGTCGAGCGCGCTCTGCTCCTTGAGCTTGAGCGCGAGGTCGTCGAGCAGGCCGTCCTTGGAGCCCTCCACGATGTAGCGGGCGAGCCGCTCGTCCAACGGGAGCCGCACGCCGTCGTCCTTGGCCGCGCGGGTGCGGCCGCGGAAGTGGGCCGCGAACGCGGCCACCGGGTCGGTCCCCCGCCAGTAGATCAGGTCCTCCGCGAGGCGCCGCTCCTCCTCCGGGATCGACGCGTAGCGCTCGAGCCGCTCGCTGTTGACGATCGCGTAGTCGAGGCCGGCCTTGGTGCACTCGTAGAGGAAGACCGCGTTCAGCACCTCGCGGCCCGCGGTGGGCAGGCCGAAGGAGACGTTGGAGATGCCGAGGATGGTCTTGGCCCGCGGGAAGCGGGCCTTGATCGCGCGCACGCCCTCGATGGTCTCGACCGCGGAGCCGATGTAGTTGGCGTCGCCGGTCCCTACCGGGAAGACCAGGGGGTCGAAGATCAGGTCGCGCTCGGGCAGGCCGTACTTGCCGGTGAGCAGGGCGTGGGAGCGCTCCGCGATGGCGAGCTTGCGCTGGCGGGTCACCGCCATGCCCTGCTGCTTGTCCTCGTCGATGCAGCCCACCACCACCGCCCCGCCGTAGGCCCGGATGAGCGGCACCACTCGCTCGAACCGCTCCTCCCCGTCCTCGAGATTGATCGAGTTGACGATGGCCTTGCCCTGGCACTTCATCAGGGCCAGCTCCAGCACGTGCGCGTCGGTCGAGTCGATCATCAGCGGCGCCTTGACCTTGCGGGTGACGAAGTCCATGAAGCGGTCGACGTCGGCGGCCTCGTCGCGATCCGGATTGGCCAGGCAGACGTCGAGCACCTGGGCCCCGCCGCGCACCTGCGCCCGGCCGATCTCGGAGGCCTCCTCGAACTTCTCCTCGACGATCAGCTCCTTGAACCGCCGGGAGCCGATCACGTTGGTCCGCTCGCCCACGATGATCGGGCGCACGTCGTCGGCCGGGTAGACCGCCTCGACGCCGCTCACCGCGGGGGCGAGATCGGCGGCCGGCGCGCGCGGGGGCCGCTCGGCCACCAGGCGGGCCAGCTCGCGGATGTGGGCGGGGGTGGTGCCGCAGCAGCCGCCCACCACGTTCACCCAGCCCTCGTCCACGAAGCGGCGCATCTTGAGCGCGAGGCTCTCCGCGGTCTCTTCGTAGTGGCCGTGCTCGTCGGGGAGCCCCGCGTTCGGATAGACCGAGACGAAGCAGGTGGCCAGCTGCGCGAGGGTGCGCAGGTGGTCGGTCATGAACTCGGGGCCGGTCGAGCAGTTGAGGCCGACCGAGAACGGGGCGAGGTGCTCGATCGAGGCGTAGAAGGCGTCGACCCCCTGCCCGGCCAGCATGGTGCCCATCGGCTCGACGGTGCCGCTGATCATGAGGGGCAGATCCACGCCGGCCTCGGCCAGCGCCCGCTTCACCCCGATGGCGGCCGCCTTGACGTTCAGCGTGTCCTGGCAGGTCTCGAGCAGGAGCGCGTCGACGCCGCCCTCGATCAGGGCGCGCGCCTGGCGGTAGTAGGCGTCGCGCACCTCCTCGAACGTCACGTTGGCGGTGACCGTGATCGTCCGGGTGCCCGGGCCCATCGCCCCGATGGCGAAGCGGGGCCACTCCGGCGTGGAGACCTGGTCCACCGCGGCCCGGCAGAGCCGCGCGGCGGCCAGGGTGATCTCGTGGCAGCGCTCGGCCAGGCCGTACTCGCCCAGCACGTAGGGCGCGCAGCCGAAGGTGTTGGTCGACACGAGGTCCGCGCCCGCCTCGAGGTAGGCCGCGTGGATGTCGGTGATGACGTCGGGGCGCGTGAGGTTCAGGTGCTCGTTGCAGCCCTCGTACTGGGCGCCCCCGAAGTCGGCGGCGGACAGTCCCCGCGCCTGGATCATGGTGCCCATGGCGCCGTCGAGGACCAGGATG